>NZ_JBAPMI010000137.1:0-15039 GCF_049278535.1 Mycobacterium sp.
CGCGGCCGCTTCGTGTTCTTCGGATCCGGCTACTACAACTACGACGAGGGCTACACCCCAGACTTCCCGGGCCTCAACGAGTTCGACGGCACCATCGTCCACCCGCAGCACTGGCCCGAGGATTTCGACTACCGGGGCAAGAAGATCGTGGTCATCGGCAGCGGCGCCACCGCGATGTCGCTGATTCCGTCGCTGGCCGAGAAGGCCGAAAAGGTCACCATGCTGCAGCGCTCGCCCACCTATCTGTTCTCGGCGGCCAAGAGCAGCGGACCCATCAATCTGATGCGAAAAGTATTGCCACGCAGGATCTCTCACTCGATAGCCCGGCAGAGCAATGCGTTGCTGGAAGGCGTCATCTGGCTCTTGGCCCGCAAGACTCCAGGTTTCGTGAAGTGGTGGATCCGCCAGATCGCGGTGCACTACCTGCCCGAGGGCTACGAGGTCGACACCCATTTCAAGCCGCGCTACAACCCGTGGGACCAGCGGCTGTGCCTGATCCCCGACGCCGACCTGTACGTCGCGATCGGCGAAGGCCGCGCCGAGGTGGTCACCGACCAGATCGACCATTTCGACTCCAGTGGAATCGCTTTGAAGTCCGGCCAACATCTCGACGCCGACGTCATCGTCACCGCCACCGGTCTGCAGCTGCAGGCGCTGGGCGGCGTGACAGTCTCCATGGGTGGGGCCGAGATCAAGCCGCAGGACCGCTTCGTCTACAAGGCTCACATGCTCGAGGAAGTGCCGAACCTGTTCTGGTGCGTCGGCTACACAAACGCTTCATGGACCCTGCGCGCCGACATGACCGCCCGTGCGGCGGCAAAGCTGTTGGCCCACATGAAGTCTCACAACTACACCCACGCCTACCCGCATTTGGACGGTGAGCCGATGCCGGAAAAGCCGGCGTGGGACATCCAGGCCGGCTACGTGCTGCGTGCGCCGCATGCGTTACCGAAATCCGGGATCAAGCGGCCGTGGAACGTTCGACAGAACTACTACGCCGACGCCATCGACTACAGGTTCGACCGGATCACCGAGGCCATGGTGTTCGGCCGCGTGGATCAAAAGACCGCGCTGGCCGGATAGCGGCAATAGGCTGATCGCCATGGCAGCTACGCGCGAACCGAACGTCGTCGTTCTCGGAGGCGGTTCCTGGGGCACTACCGTGGCATCCATCTGTGCGCGCCGCGGACCGACGCTGCAATGGGTGCGTTCGGAGAAGACGGCTCAGGACATCAACGAGAATCACCGCAACACCAACTATCTCGGCGAAGACCACGTGCTGTCTGAAAGTCTGCGCGCCACTACCGACTTCGCCGAGGCGGCCCGGGCAGCCGACGTCGTCGTGATGGGCGTGCCGTCGCATGGGTTCCGCGGTGTGCTCACCGAACTGGCCACCGAATTGCGGCCGTGGGTGCCGGTGGTTTCGTTGGTGAAGGGCCTCGAACAAGGCACCAACATGCGGATGTCGCAGATCGTCGACGAGGTATTGCCCGGCCACCCCGCCGGCATACTGGCCGGGCCCAATATCGCCCGCGAGGTCGCCGAGGGTTACGCCGCCGCCGCGGTATTAGCCATGCCCGACCAGCACCTCGCCGCGCAGCTCGGACAGTTGTTCAGCACCAAGCGCTTCCGCGTCTACACCATCGACGATGTGCTCGGCGTCGAGATGGCCGGTGCGTTGAAGAATGTGTATGCGATTGCCGTCGGGATGGGCTACTCGCTGGGTATCGGCGAGAACACCCGGGCGATGGTGATCGCCCGTTCGGTGCGCGAGATGTCAAAGCTGGGCGAGGCGATGGGCGGACAGCGCGACACCTTCGCCGGGCTGGCCGGCATGGGCGACCTGATCGTCACCTGCACCAGCCAGCGCAGCCGCAACCGTCACGTCGGCGAACAACTCGGTTCGGGCAAGACCATCGACGAGATCATCTCCTCGATGAACCAGGTCGCCGAGGGCGTCAAAGCCGCCAGCGTGATCATGGAGTTCGCCGACAAGTACGGCCTGAACATGCCGATCGCGCGCGAGGTCGACGGGGTAATCAACCACGGCTGCACCGTCGAAGACGCCTACCGCGGACTGGCTGCCGAGACGCCCGGCCACGAGGTGCACGGCTCCGGTTTCTAGAAGTCACAACGGCCACATCCGCACCTGAGACTTGGGCATGCACCTAATCCGCAAATGTGACCGTATGCGATATCACAAGTCGAACAAGCCAATTGGCGGCCGATCGGCCAGCTTCTGCACCACCCACTGATTCAGCGACACATTTTGCTCGGCGGCTTCGACAGTGAGCCGAGCGTGCAGCATGGGCGACGTCCGCACGACAAATTTGCCGCTGAACTTCCGTTCGGTGAGCGGCGGCGGAACATCTCCTTCGCGATCGGCTAGGTAGTCGTCGACGGCTTGCTCGACGCCGGCGATCGCTTCCTTGAGCGTCAGCGCCCACGTCGACAGCCACGGCAGTTCGAGACAACGGCCGACGTATTCGCGGTGCTCCGAAGACCACTCGGCGCGGTAGGTGTAGTGGTTCACCAGTGGGTGATATCGCATATGCCCACGAATTGAGATCCACCACATGGTCTGCTTGTGGAGACCTAGCGCCCGGCCATTTCCTCGAGACGACGAATACGGTCGGCCATCGGCGGGTGGGTGGAGAACAGCGAACCGATCTTCTCGCCGGCGCGGAATGGGCTGGCGATCATCAGATGCGCCTGGGCGGCCAACTGCGGTTCGGGAGGCAGCGGCGCGACCTGCACGCCACCGGAGATCTTGCGCAGCGCGGACGCCAGCGCCAACGGGTCACCGGTCAGAATCGCACCGGACTCGTCAGCCTGATACTCGCGCGAACGTGACACGGCCATCTTTACCACCGTCGCCGCGATCGGGCCCAGCATCGAAACCAGAAGCAGTGCAAAGGGATTGCCGCCCTCGCGGTTGTTGCCGAATGCGCCGGCGAAGTACGCAATGTTAGCCAGGGCAGAGATCACCGACGCCAGTGCGCCGGCCACACATGAGATCAATATGTCGCGGTTGTAGACGTGCGACAGCTCGTGTCCCAGCACCGCACGCAGCTCGCGCTCGTCGAGGATGCTCAGAATTCCGGTGGTGCAGCACACCGCCGCGTTGCGTGGATTGCGGCCGGTGGCAAACGCGTTGGGCGCGGCGGTGTCGCTGATGTACAGCCGCGGCATCGGCTGGTGAGCGGCGGTCGCCAGCTCGCGCACGATCCGGTAGATCACCGGCTCCTGCACCTCCGACACCGGCTGCGCGTGCATCGCCCGCAGCGCCAGCTTGTCGCTGTTGAAGTAGGTGTAGACGTTCATGCCGACGGCGAACACCACCGCCCCAAACAAGATCAACCTGCTGTGGAACAGCGCTCCGACGAACACGATCAACGCCGACATGCCAGCCAACAACACGAACGTCTTGAACGTGTTGTGATGCGGATGCCAGGTCATCAAGCTCCTCCTACGACCAGCCGGGTACCTCCATTTAACGCCGGGAAGGACCCGCAGAGTTCCGCAAAGCTAGCCGTGTCGATGGATGGTGTAGTCGACCAGCGTCGTCAGCGCCTGCCGTCCGGGGCCGTCCGGCAGTGCGGCAAGCTCCTCGTGGGCTTTCGCCGCATACTGGGCCACGGTGTCCTTCGCCTTGGCCATGCCCGCCGAGGCCCGCAGCAGCGTCAACGCCTCGGTGACCGCCGCATCGTCCTCGATAGGGCCGACCAGCAGCTCACGCAGCCGGTCGGCATCGGGCCCGGTGTCGTGCAACGCGTACAGGACCGGCAGCGTATGCACACCTTCGCGCAGGTCGGTGCCGGGCAGCTTGCCGGACTCGTCAGGATCGCTGTCGATGTCGATGATGTCGTCGGAGATCTGAAATGCCGTGCCGACCAGGTCACCCAGTCGGCTGAGCCGCTCGATCTGGTCCTCGTCGGCGCCGGAGAACATCGCGCCGAACCGGCCGGCCGCACCGATCAGACAGGCCGTCTTCTCGTGCACCACCTTCAGATAGTGCGCGACCGGATCGGCCTTATCGGCGGCGCCCTGGGTTTCGCGCATCTGCCCGGTGACCAGCTGGGCGAAGGTGTCGGCAATGATCCGCACCGCGTCCGGGCCCAGCCGCGACACCAGCCGCGAGGCCGTCGCGAACAGGTAGTCGCCGGCCAGAATCGCGACGTTGTTGCTCCACCGCAGGTTGGCGCTGGGTGCGCCCCGGCGAACTTGCGCTTCGTCCATCACGTCGTCGTGGTAGAGCGTGGCCAGATGTACGAGTTCGATCACCGCGCCGGCGATCGTCACCTCGTCGGAGTCCGGGCGCGGCCCCAATTGCGCGGACAACACCGTGAAAAGCGGCCGAAATCGTTTGCCACCGGCTTCGAACAAGTGCAGCACAGCATCTGTCATCAGGTCGTCTGACCCGCGCAACTCGGTTTCCATCAGTTGCTCGACACGGGCCACCCCGTCGCGCACATCGGTGGCGAACGCGGCGTCACCGAAGTCCACACCCGCTACCACCGTCGCCGGAGTCCTCACCCGACCAACATACTGGTGAGCATGGACTCCCATGCCGACGTGGTGGTCGTGGGCGCCGGACCGGCCGGGTCAGCGGCGGCCGCGTGGGCCGCGCAGGCCGGCCACGACGTGCTGGTGATCGACGCGGCGAACTTTCCGCGCGACAAGGCCTGCGGTGACGGGCTGACGCCGCGCGCGGTCGCTGAGCTGGAACGGCTGGGCCTGGGCGAATGGCTCGATGCGCGGATTCGGCACCGCGGCCTGCGGATGAGTGGCTTCGGCGGCGAGGTCGAGGTCGACTGGCCCGGCCCGTCGTTCCCGTCGACCGGCAGTGCGGTGGCCCGCGTCGAGCTGGACGATCGGATTCGCAAAGTCGCCGAGGATTCCGGCGCCCGTATGCGCCTTGGTGTCAAAGCTGTTGGTGTCCAACATGACTCGTCAACCCGGGTGACATCCGTGACGCTGGCTGACGCGACGCAGGTCGGCTGCCGCGAGCTGATCGTCGCCGATGGCGCCCGCTCGACGCTGGGGCGCGCGCTGGGCCGGCGGTGGCATCAGGAGACGGTGTATGGCATCGCGGCCCGCGGATACTTGACCACGCCACGCAGTGATGATCCTTGGCTGACTTCGCATCTGGAGCTGCGCTCCCCCGACGGCGCGGTGCTGCCCGGCTACGGCTGGATCTTCCCGCTGGGCAATGGCGAGGTGAACATCGGCGTCGGGGCGCTGTCCACCTCGAAGCGGCCGGCTGAGCTGGCATTACGTCCGCTGATGTCGTACTACACCGACCTGCGCCGCGACGAGTGGGGCTTCGAAGGCCAACCCCGCGCGATGGCCTCGGCGCTGCTGCCGATGGGCGGCGCGGTTTCGGGGGTGGCCGGGCGGAACTGGATGCTGATCGGCGATGCGGCGGCCTGTGTCAACCCGCTCAACGGCGAAGGCATCGACTACGGACTGGAGACCGGCCGGCTGGCGGTGGACATGCTCGGATCGGGCGATCTATCGAAGGCGTGGCCCCATGTGCTGCAAACCCATTACGCGCGAGGGTTTTCGGTGGCCCGCCGGTTGGGGTTGTTGCTGACTTTCCCGCGGTTCCTGCCCGCGACCGGTCCAATCGGGATGCGCTCGACGAGGCTGATGGGCATCGCGGTGCGGGTGATGGGCAACCTGGTCACCGACGACGACGCCGACTGGGTCGCACGGGCCTGGCGAGGCAGCGGGCGGGTCTCCCGATTGATGGACCGCCGAAAGCCCTTCAGCTGATCGGTTTTTCGTGCGCCTTGTATGCCGCGTGCAGGGCGACGATCCCCCCGGTCAGGTTCCGCCACCGCACCGCCGACCACCCGGCACCCGATATCTGGTGGGCCAGCTCGGCCTGATCGGGCCAGGCCCGAATCGACTCGGCAAGGTAGACATAGGCTTCCGGGTTACTCGACACCGCCAGCGCCACCCGTGGCAACGCCTGCATCAAGTACTCCTTGTACGCCGTGGCGAACAGTCGATTGGTCGGCGTGGAGAATTCGCACACCACCAACCGCCCGCCAGGCCGCGTGACCCGGGCCATCTCGCGCAGGGCCTGGTCGCGCTTGGCGACGTTGCGTAGCCCGAAGCTGATCGTGACCGCGTCGAACACGTTGTCGCCGAACGGCAATCGGGTCGCGTCGCCGGCCACCTTGGGCACCATGCGGGCATGGCCCGCAGCGAGCATCCCGACCGAGAAGTCCGCCGCCACGCACCACGCGCCGGAGCTGGCCAGCTCGACCGTCGACACCGCGGTGCCCGCGGCCAGGTCGAGCACCTTCTCCCCGCCCCCAATGCGTAGCGCCTTGCGGGTCGCGCGGCGCCAGTAACGGTCCTGGCCCAGTGACAGCACGGTGTTGGTGATGTCGTAGCGCCGCGCGACGCCGTCGAACATCGACGCCACTTCACGGGGGTCTTTGTCCAGCGTTGCGCGGTTCACGTCGTCGAACCTACCCGGACCCGCGCTGCGACGATGCGGGCCGTGTAGCGGCCCGAGGAGGAGCAGCGCAATCGGACGGGAATGCCGTGCCGATGGATGCGTTGCACCACGGCGTGACTGAAAAAGTTTGGTTTATCACCGGTACCTCACGCGGCTTCGGACGGGAATGGGCGATCGCGGCTCTCGAGCGGGGCGACAAGGTCGCCGCCACCGCGCGCGACACCGCGACCCTTGACGACCTGGCGGCCAAGTACGGCGACGCGCTGTTGCCGATCCGGCTGGACGTCACCGACCGCGCTGCCGACTTCGCCGCGGTCAAGCAGTCCCACGACCATTTCGGGCGGCTGGACGTCGTCGTCAACAACGCGGGCTACGGTCAGTTCGGGTTCGTCGAAGAGCTGTCCGAGCAGGACGCCCGCGACCAGATCGAGACGAACGTGTTCGGCGCGCTGTGGGTCACCCAGGCCGCACTGCCGTACCTGCGCGAGCAGCGCAGCGGCCACATCATCCAGGTGTCGTCGATCGGCGGCATCACGGCGTTCCCGAACGTCGGCATCTACCACGCGTCGAAGTGGGCGCTGGAGGGCTTCTCGCAGGCGCTGGCGCAGGAAATCGCGCCGTTCGGCGTGCACGTGACGCTGATCGAGCCGGCGGGCTTCGACACCGACTGGGCCGGCTCGTCGTCGCGGCGCGCCGAGGAGCTACCGGCCTACGCCGAGGTGCACGCGGCGACCGAGGCGGTGCGCAAGCAGCGATGGTCCGCGCCCGGTGATCCGAAAGCGTCGGCCGCGGCGGTACTGAAAGTGGTGGACGCCGAGCAGCCGCCGCTGCGGGTGTTCTTCGGCACCGCGCCGCTGGAATTGGCCAAGGCCGACTACCAGGACCGGTTACGCACCTGGGAGCAGTGGCAGTCGGTGGCCGAGCTGGCTCAGGGCTAGCTCACTGGCCCTGAGCATGTTGCCTGCGCGCCATCCGGGCGCGGGCGATCGGCGACAGCACGGCCTCGTAGTGGCCGAGCAGCTCGTCGCAGATGGCGGGCCAGCTGCGTTCGAGCACGCTCTTGCGGGCGGCCACCGAGTAGCGGGACCGTTCTTCTAGCAGATGCGCGACAGCATTGGGCAGCTGCGCCTCGAACTCCTTGACTCCCAACAGCAACCCGGTGCGCCACGGCGTCACCAGGTCGCGAGGGCCGCCGGCGTCGGGAGCGATCACCGGCAATCCCGATGCCAGCGCTTCCTGCACGACCTGGCAGAACGTCTCGTGCTCACCGGCGTGGACGAAGACGTCCATGCTGGCATAGGCCTTCGCGAGCTCTTCGCCGTACAGGGCACCGGTGAAAACGGCTGTGGGCATTGCCGATTGCAGCTTGGGACGGTCGACCCCGTCGCCGACGATCACCACTTGCACGTCGCCGCCGGCGGCCAACGAGGTGAGCCGCTCGACATGCTTCTCCGGCGCGAGCCGGCCCACGAATCCGACGATCGGCTTGCCGTCCGGCGACCAGTGCTGCCGCAGGGCCTCGTCTCGGGCCGACGGCGCATAGCCGATCATGTCCACGCCGCGAGCCCACCGGTGAACCCGCGGAATGCCATGGGCTTCAAGAGATTCCATCGTTGCGGTGGACGGCGCCAAGGTGCGGTCGGCCAGGCGGTGCAAGTGGCGGAACCAGGCCCAGGCCGCCCGCTCGGTTATTCCGATTCCGTAGCTGGCCGCGAACCCCGGCACGTCGGTCTGGTACACCGCGACCGTTGGCACGCCGAGGCGACGGGCCGCCTTCACCCCGCCCCAGCCGAGCAGGGCCGGCGAAGCCAAATGCACGACGTCGGGCTCGAATCCGCGCAGCACACGCAGAATCCGCGGCAGCGGGAGACCCAACGGGAGGGTGGTCACCTTCGGGAACATCCAAGACGGCACCCGGTGTACCCGGATGCCGTCGTAGATTCGGTCTGCGGGCTCTTCGCCGTGAGGCGTATCGGGCGCGATGACAAGGGCTTCATGGCCGGTGCGGCCCAGGTGCTCGAGTGTTCGGACGACCGAGTTGCTCACGCCGTTGACGTGCGGGAGAAAGGATTCCGCGACAATCGCTACTCGCACGCCACTACGGTCTCAGCGTCGCCTGTCGATATGGTTACCGACTGGCATACGCGACACGAACTCTGACGCAAGGGGAAATCTGACAATGCGGTCCTACCTGGGCGTATTGGCAACGATGCTGGGTTTGGTGATGTTCACCACCGGCACCGCACACGCCGACGTGCCACGAACCGTCGACGGCGACGGCGTGCTGGTCGGATCGTGGTTGGCTCCGGTGCAGTTGGAGATCTTCTGCGAGCCGCAATGCCCGCACTGCGCCGAGTTCGAGGCGACCGAGGGCGACCGGTTGACCGGTGCGCTGGCCAGCGGTCGGCTGGCGCTGACGTATCGGTGGATGACGTTCCTGGACGGGCGGCATCACAACGACGTGTCGGCCCGCCTCACCAATGCGCTGTTCCTGGCGGCCGACCCGGCGACATCGCCGACCGCGTATCAGGCTTTTGTGCAAGACCTTTACCGCCACCAGAGCTCCGACGGCCCGGCCAACGACGCGGTCGCGGCGATGGCCCGCGAAAGCGGGCTGCCCGACGTGGTGGCCGACCGGATCGCAGCCGGCGACAACCTGGTCGATACCGCCGCGGTGAACGCCGCCAACACGGCACGCCTCAAGCAGGCCGCGCCGGACAACCCGGGCACCCCGACCATCTACAACCTCAACACCAAAAGCCTTGTCGATACTCAGGATCCGGGCTGGCTGGACACGCTGGCCAGCTGACGGTCCAGCCGCTTGTCCAGAAAGGCCAGACCGGTCAGCGCCGCCGCGGCGCTCAGCCAGGCGACCACCGCGATGGAGCCCGCCGGGATGATCGCCAACTTGGCGTTGCGGTGCTGCACGCGAACCAAGTTGGGGTTGCGTTTGTCGTATTCGACGTAAATCCGCATCCCCGTTGCCAATTCGGACGGATAAAGCACACCAAGCTCAGGGCGATAAGTGATCCGGTCCGGTGTCACGAATTCGATGGTGGAGCGTAGCGGCCCGGCGCTGAGCACCTCGGCTTCGGCAACTCCCATATTGTTTTGGACGGCAAAGTCATTGCGCACCGCACCGGCCACCAGCAACAACGATTGCAGCGTGACGAGGGTGGCCAGGATCAGCACGCCGATGCGCGCCAAACGGATGGTGCGGTGTCCGCGGGTGTTGGGAAACTCGCCGCTGCGGCCGTGAATGAGAATGCGGGACCACGTTTTCAGCACGGCAAGCGCGCCGACGAGACGTGTCACAGGGCAGCCTTGATGGCAGCGTGCAACTGCCGCAACGACGATCGGTCAGCCTTGACCTCGAGCACCCGCAGTCCGGTGGCCGGCTCGGCGAGCGCGGCACCCAGTTCGTCGACCTCGATCTGGCGGCTGTCGATGTGATAGGCGCGGCACAACGCGCCGACGTCGACGTCGTGCGGCGTGCCGAAAACCCGGGCGGACACGTCGGAGAACCGCGGGTCGCCCTGCTCGAGCAGTTCGAAGATGCCGCCGCCGTTGTCGTTGGACACCACGATGGTCAGGTCGGTGGGCACCGGTTCGGTCGGTCCGATCAGCAGGCCGGAGCTGTCGTGCACGAAGGTCAGGTCGCCGATCAGCGCGATGGTGCGGCCGCCGGTCTTGTCGTGCGACTTCAACCTTTCATGGGCCAAAGCGGCCCCGATCGCGGTGGACACCGTTCCGTCGATGCCGGCCACCCCGCGGTTGGAGCGCACCTTGATGCCATGCGGGTTCAGCCCCACCAGCGCCGCGTCGCGCACCGGGTTGGATGCGCCCAGCACGAGCTGGTCGCCGGGCCGAAGCACGTCGGCGACTGCGGCGGCCACGTGCAGGCCGGTGGTCAGCGGGTGGCCGGCAAGCTGCTCGCGCACCGCGGCGATGGCATTCCCGTGGAGTTCGGCGCAGCGGCGCAACCATTCCGGGTTCGGCTTGCCGGTGGTCACCGCTCGGGTGCCGGTGGCCTGCGAGTTGCCTGACACATCGGGCCAGCGCGGCCCGGTGGTCAGCGCATAGACCGGCACGGCCGGGTCGGCCAGCAGTGCCGACACCGGCCGGTGCAGGGTGGGGCGGCCCAGCATGATCACCTGCTGCGGGCGCAGCCGCGGCAGCACCAGCGGATGCAGCGGATTGGCCGCCGGCGGCGCGGTGGGCTCGGCGACAGTCGGCAGCGCGGCCAGCTCGGGTTGCTCGCCGGCGCCGTGACCGGCGATCACGATGGTGTCCAGGCTGAGGTCGATATCCAGCGGCTGGTCGAAGCTGACCGCCGGGGTGTACGTCCACGGCCTGCCGTCGGGCCGGCCCGGTGGGGTGGGGCCAGGCTCGAGATCAGGCACCAACGGCTCGCGCAGCGGGATGTCGAAGTGCACCGGGCCGGCGTTGGCACTGCGTGCCCCGGTCGCGGCGACCAGCACGCGGCAGGTGGCCGACCGCCAGGTCGCGTTGAGCGCATCCATTAGCTCCGGCGCGTCCTCGGCCAGCCCGAGGCTGATCGTTGCGCGGACCTGAGTGCCGAAGTAGCCCAGCTGTTCCATGGTCTGGTTGGCGCCGGTGCCCAGCATCTCGTAGGGCCGATTGGCCGACAGCACGATCAGTGGCACGCGGGCGTAGTTGGCCTCCACCACCGCCGGACCCAGGTTGGCCACCGCGGTGCCCGACGTCATCGCAACGCAGACCGGGGCACCGGCGGCGATCGCCAGCCCGATGGCCAGGTATCCGGCGGTGCGTTCGTCGATGCGGACGTGCAGCCGGACCCGGCCGGCCCGGTCGGCATCCTGCAGCGCGAACGCCAGCGGGGCGTTCCGCGAGCCCGGGCACAACACCACATCGCGGACACCGCCGCGGATCAGTTCGTCGACGACGACGCGGGCCTGTGCCGTCGAGGGATTCACCAGACCAGCCTAGTCGGCTGACGATGCGGGCCGGTCGGCCGCGACTCAGTACCCCATGCTGGCGAAGAACTTCAGCACCGCGGCGTTGACCACCTCGGGCCGCTCCAGAAAACCGAGATGGCCGGTGTCGGCGATCTGCAGGTACCGGGCGCCGGGGATGGCGTCGGCAACTTCTTTGCCCAGGTGTGGCGGTGTCACCACGTCGTCCGCGAAGCCGATCACCATCGTCGGTGTGGTGATGCCCTGGTAGGCGGGCAGGCGGTTGCCCTGCGGCGAAGCCCAGCCCTGCCGGATCAGCCCCGGCGTGATCTTGATCGGCCAGATGTTGAACATGCCGATCCACTCCGAGACGACCTCGTCGTTGCTGAGTGTCTTGGGCGAAAAGCTCTCCAGCAAACGGAATTTGGCGTCATAGGAGGCCGGCAGTTCCACTCCGGACTTGCCGAATTCGTCCTCGGCGCTGCGGAAGAATTCGCGCGCCTTGTCCAGCCGGCCCCGGGTGGCCATCAGCACCGCCTGGCTCACCAGTTCGGGCCGGGTCAGCAGCAGCTCTTGAGCGATGTAGGAACCCATCGACACCGCCACGATGCGCACCGGGCCGACGCCGATCGACTCGATCAGCGCCGCGGTGTCGGCGACCATGGTCTCGGTGGTGAAACCGTCGGCGTTCGCGGTCGCGCCGACCCCGCGATTGTCGAAGGTGATGACGCGGTAGCCGGCGTCCAGGAAGGCCGGGACCTGATGCAGGTGCCAGGTGCGGCCCAGACCGCCGCGGCCGGCGATGAAGAGGACGGGTTGCCCCGTCCCTTTGTCGTCGTAAGCCAGGTTGATCACGACGACGAACCTACGCGATACCCCGGCCTTGGCAGTATTTGGCAGTCCGCCGCGTCGACCTGGCAGCGGGCTTGCGCCTTGACTGCCTACATGACACAGCTAGCACTCACCCAGGCAACCATCGACTACCGGGAGTTCGGGCCGCGGGATTCGGCACATCCGCCGGTGTTCTTCGTGCACGGCGTCTTGGTGGACGGCCAACTGTGGCACGGTGTAGCCGAAGAGCTCGGGCGGCGGGGATACCGCTGCATCGTGCCGAATCTGCCACTGGGCTCGCACACCATTCCGGTCAGCGACGCCCGGGCACTGTCGCTCGACGGTGTCGCCGAGATCGTCAACGACGCGATCGCGGCGCTCGACCTGTCCGACGTGACGCTGGTCGGCAGCGACACCGGCGGCGGAATCTGCCAGCTGGCCGTCGACGCCCGGCCGGACCGGATCGGCCGGCTGGTGCTGACCAACTGCGACGCCTTCGACCAATGCCCCCCGTTCCCGTTCGACGCAGTGTTCAGCGTGCTTCGCGGCCCGATCTCAATCAGGGCGCTGTTCGCGCCGATGCGACTGGCGGCGCTGCGGCACTCCGGGCTCGGCTTCGGCATGCTGATCAGCCGGCCCGACAAGCACATCACAGCCGACTGGATTGCGCCGTGCCTGAATGACACCCGCATCTGCCGTGATCTGGCGGCGTTGCTGCGTCAGATCGCGGTTACCGACCTCACCGACGTGGCGACCCGGCTGACGCGGTTCGACAAGCCGGTCACCCTGGTCTGGGGTCAGGGCGACGTAGTGTTCAAGCCGAGCCTGGGCCGGCGCCTGGCCGACGTGTTTCCCAACGGGAAGCTCATCGAGGTACCGGGTTCGAAAACCTTTGTCTCGCTCGACGAGCCCGGCGCGGTGGTCGACGCGATCGCCGGCTAACGACGGGCTTTGGATCGCACCGCACCCAGCGCGCGATCCCACAGCAGCTGCGCCCCGGCCGTGAGTGTTGCCGGTATGGCAACGTCGCGGGCCAGCGCTGCGGTGGCGGCCGCTTTGGTTTTCGCCGATGCCTTGGACATGTGGCCGGAGTCGAACGGCGGCTCCGGGTCGTATTCGATCCCTAACTGGATCGCCTTCGCGCGTTCTTCGCCGCCGATCTGGCCGGCCAGCCACAACGCCAGGTCGATACCGGCCGACACCCCGGCACTGCTCACGATGTCGCCTTCGTGCACCACACGCTGGTCGCCAACTGCGTTGACGCCCAACGTTTTCAGCAGGGCGAGCACACTCCAGTGCGAGGTGGCGCGCTTACCGTCGAGCAGGCCGGCGGCGGCCAGGATGACCGAACCCGAGCACACCGACGCCGTCCAGGTCGCGGTCTGGTGTGCGGTGCGCACCCAGTCCAGCAGTTTCTCGTCGCGGGCGTGTTCGATGGTGGTCATCCCACCCGGCACCAAAATCACGTCGGGCGAAGGGGTTTCGTCGAACGAGTGAGTGGCGCCGATAACGAGGCTGGCGGAGTCCGCAGTGATCGGACCGGGCTCGTGCCACAGGAAGCGCACCTCGGTATCGGGTAGCCGATGCAGCACTTCGTAGGGACCGATGAAGTCCAGTGCAGTGAAGCCCGGATAGATGACGATCGCGATTTGTGTCATGCGAATGCCTTTCTGTATTGGTCGGGTGATACGCCGACTCGTCGAATGAAGTTGCGGCGCATGGTTTCCGCGGTGCCGAAGCCGCACCGGTTCGCGATGGTCACTACGGTGTCGTCGGTCTGCTCGAGTTGGCGGCGGGCCGCCTCGGTGCGGACCCGCTCGACATAAGCGCCGGGCGCCTCGCCGACTTCGTCGGTGAACACCCGGGTGAAGTGCCGCGGGCTCATCGCGGCGAGGCGAGCCAGCTCGGTGATGCTGTGCGGGCCACCGGGTTCGGATTCGACAGCATCCTGCACCGCACGGATCGGTTCACGTCTGGCCCGGGCCACCCAGATCGGCGCGGCGAACTGCGTCTGTCCGCCGGGCCGGCGCAGGTGCATCACCAGATGCCGGGCCACCGTTTGTGCCACCTCTGTCCCGTGGTCGTCTTCGACCAACGCCAGCGCCAAGTCGATGCCCGCACAGACGCCCGCGGCCGTCCAGATCGTCGGCGAGCTGCGCACGAAGATCGGATCCGGGTCGACATCGATCGCCGGGAACTCCCGCGCCAAGTCGTCGGCGTGCGCCCAGTGGGTAGTCGCCCGGCAGCCGTCGAGCAGGCCGGCCTTGGCGGCCAGGAACGCTCCGGTGCACACGGTGACGACGCGGCGCGCGTGCGGCGCCGCGGCGACGATCCAGTCGATCAGCCGCGGGTCGCGTCGATCAGGACGGGTGCCCTGCCCGCCCGGCAAAACCAGGGTGTCGACGGCTTCAGGCGGGTTGGGCAGTTTGGCAGTGCCGAACGTCAGCCCGGTCCCGGTGGCCACCGGTCGCCCGTCGAGGGAGGCCAGCTCCGGGTGGTAGCCCACTTTGCCCTGGGCCGCCAGCGCCTTGGACGCTCCGGCGAATACGTCGAATGGCCCGACGAGGTCGAGCGCCTGCACGCCGGGGAAGCCGACTATCAGCACTTTTTGCGTCATGCACTCAGTGTTGGCGATGGCACCCCATGTCGTCTACGCCATGCACCCCACGAATCAGGACATCAGCGGATAGCAGGCGCCAATTCGGTCGAGCCACCACTGTCGGCGCTGCGGCGACGCGGCCAGTGCCTGCAGTCGGGCCGGGTCGGGCGTGATCGGCCCGACCGGCAGGTAGCCGT
>NZ_JBAPMI010000138.1:0-1870 GCF_049278535.1 Mycobacterium sp.
TCAGCCAGGTGCCCGACGAAGCCGCCGGTCTGGTCCGCGCGCTGCTGACCGCCGACCGCAACCAGCAGTACCTGCGGCTGCGGATGAGCGAGGAGCAACGGGAGCGGACGCCGGCGGTCGACTACCGCCCGTTCATCATCGCCGACGCCGACACCGGCCACGGGGGCGACCCGCACGTGCGCAACCTGGTCAAGCGGTTCGTGGAGGCGGGCGTGCCCGGGTATCACATCGAAGACCAGCGGCCGGGCACCAAAAAGTGTGGTCACCAGGGCGGCAAGGTGCTGGTGCCGTCGGACGAGCAGATCAAGCGCCTCAACACGGCCCGCTTCCAGCTCGACATCATGCGAGTGCCCGGCATCATCGTCGCCCGCACCGACGCCGAGGCGGCCAACCTGCTCGACAGCCGCGCCGACGAGCGTGACCAGCCATTCCTACTGGGCACCACGAACCTCAAGATCCCGTCATACAAGTCGTGCTTCCTGGCGATGGTGCGGCGCTTCTACGAGTCCGGATTTAAGGAACTCAACGGCCACCTGCTGTACGCCGTGCCCGCGGGCCAATACGACGCAGCCGATTCGTGGTTGGAGCGCAACGGCATCGTGGAGCTGATCACGAAGGCCGCCGCATCTCCGGATCACGCGCAGCAGTCGATCGACGCCGTCTTCGACGAGATCGAGTCGAAGTTCGTCGACGCCTGGCAACTCGACGCGGGACTGATGACTTACGGTGAAGCTGTTGCCGAACTTCTCCAATTCGCCGAGAGCGACGGCGATTCCAACGACATGAGCGCCGACGAGTGGCGAAAGTTCGCCCAGCGCGCACCGCTGTACACCGCCCAGCAGAAGGCCAAGGAGCTTGGCCTCAGCGTGGCGTGGGACTGCGAGCTGGCCAAGACGCCGGAGGGTTACTACCAAATCCGCGGCGGTATCCCGTATGCGATCGCCAAATCGCTTGCCGCGGCACCATTCGCCGACATTCTCTGGATGGAGACCAAGACGGCGGATCTCGTCGACGCGCGCGAATTCGCCGACGCGATCCACGCCGAATTCCCCGATCAGATGCTGGCCTACAACCTCTCGCCGTCGTTCAACTGGGACACCACCGGTATGACTGACGACGAGATGCGGGCGTTCCCAGAGGAACTCGGCAAGATGGGCTTCGTCTTCAACTTCATCACCTATGGCGGCCACCAGATCGACGGCGTCGCCGCCGAGGAGTTCGCCACATCGCTGCGCCAGGAGGGCATGCTGGCGCTTGCTCGACTGCAACGCAAGATGCGCCTGGTCGAATCCCCTTACCGCACACCGCAAACGCTGGTCGGCGGACCGCGTAGCGACGCCGCGCTGGCCGCGTCGTCCGGCCGCACGGCCACCACGAAGGCGATGGGCGAGGGTTCCACCCAACACCAGCATCTGGTCCAGACCGAGGTCCCGAAGAAGCTGCTGGAGGAGTGGCTGGCGTTGTGGGGCGATCACTACAAGATCGGCGAAACGCTGACCGTGCGGCTACGTCCGCGGCGTGCCGGCTCCGACGTACTCGACCTCGGGATCTACGGCGACAACGCCGACGAGCCGCTGGCCAACGTGGTTGTCGACCCGATCAAGGACCGGCACGGACGCAACATCCTCACGGTGCGTGACCAGAACACATTCGCCGAGAAGATGCGCAAAAAGCGGCTGATGGACGTCATCCACCTGTGGCTGATCCACCGGTTCAAGCCGGAGATCGTGTACTACGTGACGCCGACCGAGGACAACATCTATCAAACCGAGAAGATGAAGTCGCACGGCATTTTCAGCAACGTGTACCAGGAGGTCGGCGAGATCATCGTCGCCGACGTGAACCAGGCGCGCATCGACGAGCTACTGAA
>NZ_JBAPMI010000139.1:0-6585 GCF_049278535.1 Mycobacterium sp.
AGCGGTCGCTGACGATGGCCGCGTCGACGAGTTCGGCGAATTCCGCCGCCATCGGGGCCCGTGGCAACACCCGGCCGTCCAGGGTGTGCACGCGCGCGGCCAGCGTCATACTCGACACCAACCAAACCCCTTGCGCAGCAAACAGATCGGCGACACGCAGAGCGCGGTAGTCGCAGTCGTAACCCTTGGCGCGGGCAACGCCGAACAATGCCTGTTGCGTGGTGCCGCGCAGGATCGGATACCAGGGCGGTGGGGTCAGCAGACACGTGCTGCGACCGCCTCCGTCGCCGGGAGTCGCGATCACCACGGTCGAGCGCGGACCTTCCAGCACGTGACCGTCGGAGCTGACGAAGACGACGTCGCCGGCGCCCTGTCGTTCGGCGTGCCGCAGCGCGGCCATGTTTATCGCATACGACAGCGTCTTGGCGCCGGCCAGCAGCCACGGCATCGCTTCGACACCGGCCGACGGCAGCTCACGGGACAAGGTCACCGCGGCCAGACCGTCGCGACGGGTGGCGGCGATCCGGTCGGCGACCGGATTCACCGTGACGTAGGCGGTGGGTGCCGAACCGCGTTCCCGGCCGCGGCTGTAGACCAACCGCATCGCAGCTTCGGCGTCGGTGCCGCCGACCCACTGCCGGGTAGCCAGCTCGATCGCCTGACGCCAGGCCGCCAGGTCGGGCTCGGGCAGGTCGAGAAGCTTCGCCGAATGAGTCAGCCGGCCCAGATGCGCTTCGACCAGGCAGGCACGACCGTCGCGAACCAGCAATGTCTCGAACACGCCGTCGCCGCGTACCGCGGCCAGGTCGTCGGCGAACAGCAGCGGCGTTCCCGGCGGGTGCACCTCGCCGTCGAGCGTCACGATCACGCCCGGGTGGCCAGTCATGGAGAAAAGACTAGTGGCGATCGCAGGAGCGGCGAAGCCGGTCGCAGCGGGTCGCCACCAGAAAGCCGAGGCCGCCGCGACCCGTAGAGTTGGTGTGTGTCCGCAGTTCCCGCCCCCGAAACCGGCCCCGACGCCGGCGCCATCTGGCACTACGGCGATCCCCTCGGCGAGCAGCGTGCCGCCGAAACCGGTGCCGCCCTGGTGGATCGGTCGCATCGCGGAGTGCTGACCCTGACCGGCGCCGACCGGCAGACCTGGCTTCACAGCATCTCGACACAGCACGTCAGCGAATTACCGGACGGCGCGAGCACCCAAAACCTCAGCCTCGACGGCCAGGGCCGGGTCGAAGATCACTGGCTGCAGACCGAACTCGGCGGCGTCAGCTACCTCGACACCGAACCGTGGCGCAGCGAGCCGTTGCTGGAGTACCTGCGCAAGATGGTCTTCTGGTCGGACGTCGCTGTCGCCCCGGCTGACCTGGCGGTGCTGTCGCTGTTGGGGCCACAGCTGAGTGAGCGAGCCGTGCTCGATGCGCTCGGCTTGGACGCGTTGCCCGCCGAGATGACTGCCGCGCCGATGTCCGGCGGCGGCTTCGCGCGCCGGATGTCACCGGCCCGCCCTGGCCAGATCGAGCTAGACGTTCTGGTCGAGCGCGCGGGATCTGCCGAGCTACAGCAGCGGTTGACCAGCGCCGGAGTGCAACTCGCCGGAGTCTGGGCCTACGAGGCGCACCGGGTGGCGGCGGTGCGACCGCGGCTCGGCGTCGACACCGACGAGCGCACCATCCCGCACGAAGTGGGCTGGATCGGCGACGCCGTCCATCTCGACAAGGGCTGCTATCGCGGCCAGGAGACCGTCGCCCGGGTGCATAACCTCGGCAAGCCGCCGCGCGTGCTGGTGTTGTTGCACTTGGACGGGTCGGTAGACCGGCCGGCCACTGGCGACGCCGTGCTGGCCGGTGGCCGCACGGTGGGCCGGCTTGGAACGGTCGTCGAACACGTCGACCTCGGCCCGGTGGCTCTGGCGCTGGTCAAGCGGGGCATACCGGCGGACACCGCCCTGAGCACCGGCGGCGGAGGCGAGGTGGCGGCTTTAATCGACGCCGCATCGGTACCGGCCACCGACGGGCCCGGCGCCGGTCGGGTAGCCGTCGAGCGGTTGCGGGGAACAGCCCGATGACGGCCCGGACAGGGTGCGGGGCGCAACAGCACGCAACCTCCGGGCACGGTAAACTGTCGGCAGGACAATAAAGACAAAAGATCGGAGCCGCCTACTTGTTGGGCCGCTCCGTTATTGCGCGAGGGGGTTCCCCCATGGGCCGTGGCCGGGCTAAGGCGAAGCAGACCAAGGTTGCACGAGACCTTAAATACAGCTCACCGCAGACCGATTTCGATCGGCTTCAGCGCGAGTTGTCCGGGTCGGACGCCGACGATGCCGACCAGTCGGAGAGCGACGATCCCTGGCGAGACGTACACCGCTAGGACTGCCCGCGGCTCGCCATATCGGCGAGCCGAAATCTAGAACCTTGGGTGCTGC
Organism: Mycobacterium sp.; assembly: GCF_049278535.1. Lineage (GTDB taxonomy): Bacteria > Actinomycetota > Actinomycetes > Mycobacteriales > Mycobacteriaceae > Mycobacterium. The sequence goes on from NZ_JBAPMI010000139.1 coordinate 2,423, forward strand.
CCGAGAAGTTTTGCTCGCGGACTGCCTTTTCCACTCTTGTTGATCGTGCCAAGCACCCAGCAATCCAAATGCCGGGCGGTCAAGATCGCCAGTGCGCGGTCGGTGTCCTCGGGCGCGACGACGGCGATCATGCCGACGCCCATGTTGAAGGTCTTTTCCATCTCGGCGCGCGACACGCGGCCGCGCTGGGCGATCATCGCGAAAACCGGCGCCGGCGTCCACGTGCCGCGATCCACCTCTGCCACCAGCCCATTCGGGATGACGCGTTCCAGGTTGCCGGCCAGCCCGCCCCCGGTCACGTGGCAGAACGTCCGGACCTGGGTTTCGGCGGCCAGCGCCAGGCAGTCCTTGGCGTAGATGATCGTCGGCTCGAGCAGTTCTTCGCCCAGCGTGCGGCCGAACTCCTCGACGTAACCGGCCAGGTTGCCCCGGTCGATCTCCAGTAAGACCTTGCGGGCCAGCGAGTATCCGTTGGAATGCAGGCCTGACGATCCCATCGCGATGATGACGTCGCCGGGCTTGACCCGCTCGGGCCCGAGCAGGTCGTCGGCTTCGACGACGCCGACCCCAGTAGCCGAAATGTCGTAGTGGTCCGGCTCGATCAGGCCGGGATGCTCGGCGGTCTCACCGCCGAGCAGCGCGCAGCCCGCACGCATGCACCCTTCGGCTATACCGCCGACGATCGCGTTGAGCCGTTCCGGCACGATGCGGCCAAGAGCAATGTAATCCAGCAGGAACAGCGGCTCGGCTCCGCAGACCACCAGGTCGTCGACCACCATCGCGACCAGGTCCAGGCCGACGGTGTCGTGCTTGTCCATCGCCTGGGCGACGGCCAGCTTGGTACCCACCCCGTCGCTGGATCCCGCCAGCAACGGCTCGCGGTAGTCGTTGCGCAACGCAAAGAGTCCGGCGAACCCGCCCAGCTTGCTGAGCACCTCGGGTCTGGTGGCTTTCGACGCCAGCGGCTTGAACAATTCGACTGCGCGGTCTCCGGCCTCGATGTCGACTCCGGCCGATGCATATGTCGCGCCCGGGGCAGCCGGGTCTTTTCCGCGGTCGGTCATCGCGATAAAGGCTACCGGTCGCCGATCGGCGCGGGTATCTCCCACTCGTGCAAGGGCAACGTAAAGCTAGGGATGTTGTAGTACGGCGGCCTGCTCGGCCTCCGGCGATAGATCGAGGGCGCCGATGTCCGACCGCGCGGCGTTGGCGAGCATCTGTTCGATGACGTTCTTACCAAGCGCTGTCTCGCTGGGCAGTTCGATCGGGTACTTGCTGTCGAAGCAGGCCGAGCACAGCCGTGACGTGGGTTGCTCGGTGGCGGCGATCAGGCCCCGCAGCGAGATGTGTCCGAGCGTGTCGGCGTTGATCGCCTGCCGCACGGCTTCGAGGCTCTCGTCTTCGTCTTCAACGGCATTCGCGATCAGCTCGGCCGGCGACGGGAAATCGATGCCGTAGAAGCACGGCCACTTCACCGGCGGCGAAGCGATCCGCACATGCACCTCGACGGCGCCGGCTTCCCGCAGCATCCTGACCAGAGCACGCTGAGTGTTGCCCCGCACGATCGAGTCGTCGACGACGATGAGTCGCTTACCGCGGATGACTTCTTTGAGCGGGTTTAACTTCAGCCGGATTCCGAGCTGACGGATGGTCTGCGACGGCTGGATGAAGGTGCGCCCCACGTAGGCGTTTTTCATCAGGCCCTGGCCGTAGGGAATGCCGGATTCCTGCGCATAGCCGACGGCGGCCGGGGTACCGGATTCCGGGACGCCGATGACCAGGTCGGCGTCGATCGGAGATTCGCGGGCCAGCCGGCGGCCAATCTCCAATCGGGCGCCGTGCACCGACCTTCCGGCGATCGTGCTGTCCGGCCGTGCCAGGTAGACGTACTCGAAGATGCAGCCCTTGGGCTCGGGGTTGGCGAAGCGGGTCGATCGAACGCCGTCGGCGTCGATGGCCAGCAGCTCACCGGGTTCGATCTCGCGGACGAACGAGGCGCCGACGATGTCCAGCGCTGCCGTTTCCGACGCGACCACCCAGCCGCGGTCCAGCCGTCCCAGGCAAAGGGGGCGCACGCCCCACGGGTCGCGGGCGGCGTACAACGTGTTCTCGTCCATGAAGGTCAGACAGAACGCGCCGCGGACCGTCGGCAGCAGTTCCAGCGCTGCCTGCTCCAGGCTGGAGTCGGCGGCGCCGTGGGCCAGCAACGCGCCCAGCATGTCGGAGTCGGTGGTGGCCGCGCCGGGGACCTTGCTGTTCAGCAGCCCGGCCTCACGGGCGCGGGTGACGAGTTCGGCGCTGTTGACCAGATTGCCGTTGTGGCCCAACGCAACTCCGGTGCCTGCTGCGGTGTTACGGAAAACCGGCTGGGCGTTCTCCCAGGTGGGCTGGCCGCTGGTGGAATACCGGCAGTGGCCGACCGCGACATGGCCTTCCATCGCCGCCAACGTCTGCTCGTCGAAGACCTGACTGACCAGCCCGAGATCCTTGAACACCAGAATCTGCGACCCGTCGGCGACCGCGATACCCGCCGCCTCCTGGCCTCGGTGCTGCAACGCGTAGAGGCCGTAGTAGGTCATCTTGGCGACTTCTTCGCCGGGCGCCCATACGCCGAATACACCGCATTCTTCGCCAGGCGGATTCTCGTCAGGTACTGGCTGCTGGACGGTCACAGTGCGGCGGCTCCCCGGGGAACGGATGGTGACTTGGTGAAGTCTACGGAAACGTTGGGCGTGTCAACGAATTGAAGGGGCGTGTTGCACCATGTGCCAACCGGTTTTTGCAGCTCAACAGTCCCACGAGCAATCACATATCGCATATGTCACATTGCGACCGCTCGCCGCTCAGCTGGCTAGGCGCCCGGCCTCCCGCTCGTCGAGCACTTGGTAGGCCGCGTTGTAGCCCGGCGTAAAGGTGATGCCCGGCCCGCCGTGGCACCCGGCGCTCGCCAGGTACAGCCCGTCGAGCGGAATGGGCATGTCGATGAAGCCCCTCGGTCCCGGCCGGTTTGGTCCCATCAAATCCGGATGGAGCAGGCCGTGGCAGAAATCGCCTGACGGGGCGCCGAACATGGTCTGCATGTGATACGGCGCGAAGGTGATGTGCCGGATGACGATGTCGCGGAAGTTGGGCGCGTAGCGGGTGATCTTGTCGATAACTCGTTGCGCCATTTCATTTTTCAGATGCCCGTGCTGATCGCGGCTGGCCTCGACGGGGAATGCGTAGGCGTACGCGCTCGCGGCATGCTTACCGGGCGGCGCCAGTCCGGGATCCATGCAGGACGGAATCTGCATGCCCAGCGAGGGATTCTCGGGCACCAGGCCGCGGGTGCACGTCTCCCACTGGCGCTGCTGTTCCTCGGGTGAGCCAAAAATTCCGATGGACTGCTGCATACCGGGTTCGTTGAGCAGTTCGTAGGGCGGCGCGAACTCCGGACGGCCGTCGAGTGCGAAATGTATCTGTACAAATGCGGCGCGGTGGTCGCGACCGCCCAGCCTGGCGATCAGATCCGCAGGCAAGTGCTCCGCGCCGACGAGGTCGGTGAGAGTGAGGTCGGGCGAGAGGTTGGACACCACTACGGGCGCGCTGATCGTCGACCCGTCTCGCAGCCGCACACCGGTGACACGGTCGTTTTCGACGAGGATCTTCTCGACCTTGGCCCGAAAGCGCATCTCGCCGCCTCGGGATATGAAGAGCGCGTCCAGGTGTTCGGTGAGCGTGCCGATTCCGCCGGCCAGTTTGGTCATCATTGCGGTGCTGTCGTTGGGCACAGCCAGCGCAAAGGCCAGGCAGGTCGCGCTGCCGGGAGTGTAGGGGCCGCGGTAGGTGGAGTTGACCGCCAGAAACGCGAGCATCCCGCGCATGATCGCGTGCTTTTCCTTGTCCGGCAGGTATCGGTCGATGGCGTCCATCGCCGAGCCGAACAGCATTTGATGGATTGCCGCACGTTCGGATTCGTTGGCCGCACAGGCGTACATCTCGTCCAGCGTCTTGGGCGGTGTGCGCACCTCGAATCGGCCCAGCGCTTTCGCGGGCCCCTGACTCCAGGCGATCAACTCGGCCATGCCCATGATCGCGTCGGCGCCGTGTTTCTCGCCCAGATGCGTCATCAGCTGCACGGGGTCGCGGTAAAAGATCATCGGCTCCTCACCGGACTCGCCGAT
>NZ_JBAPMI010000140.1:0-14442 GCF_049278535.1 Mycobacterium sp.
TTTGCGAACGTCGGGAATGCGGAGCCTGAACGCGACTCCGCTATTCCTTCACCACTATCGGGTCGCCGACGTTGACCGTCTTGAAATACCACTCGGCGTCAGCGGGGCTCAGGCTGATGCAGCCATGACTGACGTTTTCACGGCCGAGCGATTGCACCGCCCAGGGAGCCGAGTGCACAAACAGCCCGCGGCTGCTGAATCGAGTGGCGTAATCCACCGGCGTCTGGTAACCCTCGGGATCGGTGACCGGAACACCGACAGTGCTCGAATCCATAATCACAGTGCGCTCTTTGGACAGCACTGTGTAAACGCCCACAGGCGTCGGAAAGTGCGGCCGACCCATCGAGGCCGGCATGACACCCGGTTCGCCTAAGTGCGGTTGGTGGTGCGGGGCCGGTAATTCAGGCGACGGTCCACTGCGAACCCCGTCGACGCTCACGGTGAACGTGTGGTCTGAGACATCGGCGACACCCAATACTGCAGGGCCTGTTTTGAAATCCGTCGAAAGGCCGCCCACCGACAGCGCTATCGTGCTGTGTGCCGGCCAGTATCGGTCTGGAACCCATTGCAGGACATCACTGTCGAGCCATTCGTACTTGCCGGTCATCTTGGGTGTCGATACGACGTTAGCGGCCCGTTCGGCCGCGTGCCGGTTGACGACGGGCCCGCGGAAGGTGACCACCACAGGATGCGCTACACCTACAACCTGGCCCACCGATGGCCGAACCGAGCCGACCGCGACACTGTCTGACTGGTGTGACGCAGTCAGGCTGATGCCGCACGGCTCGGTGACAACCGACGTCGCGATGCCAACCACCACAACAACAGACCCCAAAACCGTCCGCATGCGCCAGTCCTTTTAGTAGACATCCTTGCAATAGCGATCATAGGGGTGTCCGGAATGTTGGAAGTTTAAGGGCGCGTTAGCGATTCGATAAAGCATCGGTCACGTTTCGGCTACGGCCTGGGGAAACCGGCCTGCCCGTTGAACACCGAGCGCTGCGGACGCCCGATTAACTCGAGGTAGTTTGGCCCGCCAAGGTTGCATCAACGGCCGCCGCATCGGAATGCGATGGGACGAAATGGCTGTAAAGCCCGGTTACCGGCAGCACGCGGTCGAGAAAGCCCGGCCGGTGGTCGAGACGCAAATGAACGCCCGATTGGCCGGTGCGGTGATGGCGCAGGAGCAAGCCGGAAACGGCTGCCGAGTCCAGAAACGTCAGGCCGCTGAAGTCGAGGTGCAGGTCGGTGAAATCGACCTGTCGCGAAAGTTACGCATATCGCTTGTCGCTGCAGAAGTCTCGCTTTGCTGCACCCGATCTTGATATTCCGGACCCGTGGCCGGCCGCACTCGCTACGGTCGACAGTACATACGACGGAGGTGTTATGACGGGTCAGATCCCATTGGTCGACTATTTGGTGCTCGATGACGGCGACCCACACCTCGTCGCGCAGGAATGCACAAACTGCGGCGCCCGTTTTTTCGATAGGCGCAACGCCTGCGCCAGTTGTTTCGCGTCCGAATTCAGGACTGTCGCGGTCGCGACCGAGGGCACGGTTCGCGCGTTCACGATCGTGACTTTTGCCGCGCCCGGCATTCCCACCCCGTTCGTCGCGTCCGTTGTCGATTGCGATGGCACCCAAGTCCGCGCCAATTTGGTCAACGTCGAACCCGATCCCGAACACGTCCGCGACGGGATGAAGGTGCGGTTGGCGACATATCCGATCGGCGCCGACACGGCAGGCACCGAAGCGATCGGCTTCGGTTTCGAGCCCGCGACCTGACGATCCACTTCACAAAGGAGTAGTCACCATGAGCGCCAGCGACGAAATCTGGATCCTCGGGATCCGGATGACCAAATTCGGCAAGCACCCCGACAAGGACACTGTTGACTTGGCGGCCGAGGCCGCCACCGGCGCACTCGCCGACGCGGGCGTGACAATGGCCGACATCGGCGTCATTGCCGCCGGAAATCTGATGGCCGCGAACGCGGGGATCGGCCAGCAATTGCAAAAGCAGATCGGCCAGACCGGCATCCCGGTGTACAACGTGGCCAATGCCTGCGCCACCGGCGCCACCGCACTTCGAACCGCGATCATGGCGGTGAAAGCCGGCGAGGTGAAGTACGGATTGGCCGTCGGGGTGGAAAAGCTTTCCGGAGCCGGACTACTCGGCGGTGCCGGCACCAAGAAAAAGGACGCTGAAGTCTGGACTCCGCGCGGCCGCTACGGAGCGGTTGCGCCCGTCGACGGGCGAATCGGCACCGAGGCCATGCCTGGTGTGTTTGCCCAAATCGGCACCGAATATGGCCATAAGTATGGCGGCACCAGCTTCGAGCTGTTCGCCAAGATCAGCGAGAAGAACCACGCTCATTCGACGCTGAATCCGCTTGCCGCTTATCAGAAGAAGTTCACCCTGGAGCAGATCATGAACGACGTCATGATCGCCTACCCGAACACCCGGCCGATGTGCTCGGCCAATTGCGACGGTGCGGCCGCCGCGGTCGTCTGCAACGGCGCGACATTGAAGTCGCTGGCGTTGCAGCAGCGCAAGCGTGCCGTGAAAGTCTCGGCGTCGATCTTGACCACCGACCCTTTCGAGGACGGCTGCCAAGTCTTGCCGAACGTGAACACGCTAACCCGCAACGCCGCCTCGACTGCCTACGAGCAGGCCGGTATCGGCCCGAGCGACCTCGACCTGGTCGAGTTGCACGATTGCTTCGCCACCGCCGAGTTGGTGCATTACGACAACCTAATGTTGTGCGAAAACGGTGGAGCCGCTGACTTTTTCAACACCGGCGCGACGTGGCGCGACGGCTCGACCCCGGTGAACGTCTCGGGCGGACTGGAGTCGAAAGGGCATCCCATCGCGGCCACCGGCATCGCGAACATCTGGGAGGTCTGTCATCACCTTCGCGGTGAAGCCGGTGACCGTCAGATCGAGAACGCCAAGGTCGGACTGGCTCACGTGATCGGCCTCGGGTCGGCGTGCGGCGTGCACATCCTGGAAAAATCAGCCGCTTAGTGGCGATCGCGAGGGCGGGGCGGTCGCAAGCGCGGCGGCGCGGTGCGCCGCGGGCCGCCACAGTAGGTCATAGCGGGGCGAAGCGGGTCGACGGCATCTGCAGCGAAGCCGGAATTTCGACCCGCACATTCTTCAACTACTTCCCGAAGAAAGAATCCCGCGATCGCCTACGGCCCCTCGGACATCCCCGCTGAGTTGGTCGAGGAATTCGTCGCCGCCGGACCAGCCTCCTATTCGATGGTTCTGGCAGAGCTGATAACCCTTGCGGCACAACACATCCGCGACGTACCACCGTAGCGCGAACAGGCTGAAGCGATGCTGGAACTTGCCCAAACGGTCCCCGCGGATTCGCCTGTAAACGCTTGACGCCCTTGGGCTTACGTCAGTGGATGCGAGCGCTGCCGCCGAGGCCGATCTCGAGGACGCTGCCGGTGATGACGCCGGGGTCGGTGACCAGATACAGCACGCCGCGGCTGACGTCCTCGGGTTGCAGCCACGGTTGAGGAATCGGATTGGCTTTCATCATCCGGCGCACCAGATCGTCGGGGATATCGTCACCGCCAGGGGGTTGCACCATCGGTGTCTGTGTGGTGGTCGGGCAGACGACGTTGACGGTCACGCCTTCTTTGGCGACCTCCAGGGCGACCGATTTCGCGAGCCCGATGACACCCCACTTCGTCGCGTTGTAGGCCGCCAGGTCAGGGATGCCCATCCGGCCGCCCATCGACGAGGTGACGACGATCCTGCCGAACTTCTGCCGGCGCATCACCGGGATGGCCGCCCGCAGGGTGTGGAACGCGCCGGTCAGATTGGTGTCGATGAGTTGCTGCCACACGCCGTCGCTCACCTCGTCCAGTGGCCCGGTGCTGACGATCCCGGCGTTGGCCACCACGATGTCGAGGCTGCCGAGGTCGGCGACCGTCTGCGTGACCGCGGCGTTGACTGCGGCCGCATCCCGCACGTCCAGGGTCAGGGGAACGCAACGCCGGCCTAACTCGTCGACCAGTTTTGCCGTCTCGCGTAAGTCGTCCTCGGTGCCCAGCGGGTAGGTCAGGTCCGCCATCGGGCCGGGAGCATCGGCGACCACGATGTCGGCTCCCTCGGCGGCCAACGCCAGCGCATGAGCGCGACCCTGCCCCCGGGCTCCGCCGGTGATCAAGGCAATGCGTCCATCCAAAGCACCCATAGCTGGTTAAGTTACCAGCCTCGCGGTGGCCTGTACGGAGGATGCTTTTACCGCGAAATCGATTGTGATGGGATTTATTTGGACGCTCATCTGCCGGGTCGGCGCGATATTTCCGTCGAATTGACAGCGGCTGCAGGCGCACTCAACCCGGGAAGAATGGATCAGTTGCAGTCACCGAATGGTGGCGGTGTGGTGGAGCAAATCTCTCGTCGAGGTAACGTCACCCCATGGCTGAAGGTCGTCTCGCAGATCCGGATTGTTCGATGGGAACCGACCATCGGTCGGACCCGCGAATGGTCGCGGCGTTGGCGCAATTCGGGCTCGACGCCAACATGCCCGTCGTGCCACTCACTATCGATGCGCCGCTGGAGGAACGCCTCGCGTATGCGGAGATGTGCGAGGCGGGCATTGGCGCTGTGCTCGATGCCTTCGCGTCCGGCGTTCCCGACGCGGCTGGCGTCACCACGACGACGACGACGATCACCGGTGAGGACGGCAACGACGTCACGCTGTACATCAGTCGCCCGGACGTCGAGGGTCCACTGCCAGCGGTGGTGCACCTGCACGGTGGCGGCATGGCGATCGCCAGCGCCGCCGACGTGATGTACTCGCGAATTCGGGAGTACCTGGCGGCTACCGGCCTCGTTGTCGTCGGTGTCGAATTCCGCAACTCCGGGGGAAAGCTTGGCCCGCATACGTTTCCGGCCGGATTGAATGACTGTGCGTCGGGCGTGCGATGGGTTGCGGCACATCGCGCCGAACTCGGCGTGAGCCATCTGATCGTCTCCGGCGAGTCGGGTGGGGGCAATCTCACTCTCACAGTGGGGCACAAGGCCAAGCGCGAAGCGTGGTTAGACGAGATCGCCGGGTTCTACGCACAGTGCCCGTACATCTCGAACCGGTGGCACGAGGTTCCCGACGAGTTGCCGTCACTGCGTGAGTGCGACGGCTATTTCATCAACCTCCAGCAGGCAGAGCTCCTCGGCTCGATCTACGACCCCGACGGTGCGCACTCCAACGACCCCACGTGTTTTGCCGGTGTCGCAACCGACGACGACCTGAGCGGTCTACCCCCGCATGTGATTTCGGTGAACGAGCTCGACCCGATGCGTGACGAAGGTCTGGACTACTACCGGCGTCTGCTGCGCGCGGGCGTGCCTGCCGTAGGTCGAGTGGTCGCGGGTACCTGCCACGGCGGTGACATGTTGCTGGCGGGCGCAATGCCCGACGTGTTCGCCGCCAGCGTGCGCGATCTCAGCGGCTTTGCGAAGGGTCTCGGCTAAAACCGGGCGAAAGCCACGCGGGCCCATATGTCGGCATACCAAAGCCGCGCCAATACAGGCTGGATCTGGCACTCTGCGAGGATCGATCGGCAATGTTGGGAGGTCGTGGGGGCCGTGAGCGTTCGTCGACGTCTGGCGCCATTGCTGGTGCTGCCGGTCGCCGTCGGCGTTGCGCTGGCGCTTGTGCTGATCTTCCGCTGGGGAGGCGAGGGCGCGGTCCGCACGGTCGACAGCCTGACCCTGGTGGCGTCGTCGGCCTATGCGACGGTATGTGCGGTACTGGCCGCTCGATCCGCCTATGGGGGCAGCCGCAGGGCCTGGACGATGCTGTCGGTCGCGCTCGCCGCCGGGACGTTCGGGAACGCAATTTGGGCGGTTCGCTTAATTATGCTGGGGCGCAATACCTTTCCGTCATCGCCGGGGCCTTTCTATGTCGCGTTCACTCTGCTGACGGCAGTGGCATTGACCTTCTTCCCCGCCGGGCCGATACGGGGGTCGCGGCTGCGCAGCGTCCTCGATGGCATTACGGCGACGCTGTGCATATTTCTGCTGATGTGGATAGGCGCGTTACACGGTGTGTACGACACCTACGTCGCGAATCGAGACGTAACCGTTACGAGGGTGCTCCTTCCGATCGGCGACCTGACGGTACTGACCACGGCGCTGCTGGTTACCGGGCGCGCCGAACCGCGATATCGACGCGAGCTGTGGTGGCTAACCGCGGCGATCGCGTTCTTGACGGTTACCGACACTGGTTATGGAAATCTCATCGCAAGCGGCCGATTTCATACGGGCAGCCTGCTCGATCTCGGCTGGTTTGTTGCGTCAATCGCTTTCGCCGTCGCCGCACAGATGAGCCTTCGCTCCCCGTCACAGCGTCGACCGGAATCCGTCTCATCGAATACGTCGATATGGCTGCCGTACGTTCCATTGTTGCTGGCCGGCACAGTCGGGCCGGCGATCATCATGTCGGGTCTTGAGTCGGTTGTCGTGCCGCTCGTCGTGGTCGCTGTGGTGGTCCGGCAGGTGGTGTCCGCCTCGGAGAACCGGCGACTACTGGCCGCCGCTGCCGACCAGGCGCTGCGGGACCCGTTGACCGGGCTGGCCAACCGCACGCTTTTTCATGACCGACTGACCCACGCGATGATGCTTCACCAGCGCGACGAGCGTTCGGTTGCTGTCGTATCGGTCGACATCGACGACTTCAAACTGGTCAACGACACTCTGGGCCACCCGGCTGCGGACACCATTCTGGTCGGTGTCGGCGAGCGCATCATTGCCTGCGTCCGGCCAGGCGACACCGTCGCACGGCTGGGTGGAGACGAGTTCGCCCTATTGCTCGAAGGGCGGGCGGACCACTCCTACCTGGTGGCCGGCCGCGTCCTTGAGGCCTTCGACCAGCCGTTCGTCATCGACGGAGAAAAGATGCTCCTGCGTCCCAGCGTCGGCATAGCGGTGGCGTCGTCGGACGAGCCGGATCTGGCGCCAGAGGCACTGATGAAGCGCGCCGACATGGCGATGTACGCCGCCAAGCGCTCGCGCTCGTCGGGCCTGCACTCATTCAGCCCGGACATGGCGCTGGCAGGGCCCGACGTGATGGACCTGGCGGGGCGCGCCACCGATCGTCCTGCCGGTGACGGGGCTGCGCAGATTCGTCTACTGGGTGAGTTGCGCCGGGCGATCGATCACGCCGAACTGGATCTGGTGTACCAACCGAAAATGAATCTGCGTTCTGGCCGGGTCGTCGGGCTGGAGGCTTTGTTGCGTTGGCCGCACCCACAGCTGGGTGTGTTGCGACCGGATGAATTCATGGCGCTCGTGCGCCAGCACGGACTGATGCGACAGGTGACCGAATTCGTGGTGGCCAGGGCTCTTGACGATGCGGCTTGTTGGGAGACGTCGGTGGTGGGTACGGCGGTCGCGGTGAATGTGTTTGCCCCGGACCTGAAGGATGCGGCATTGCCCGATGCGCTGTGCGCGGCGCTGCGGTCTTAGACCTTCGTTGCTGACTGTCGAGATTACCGAGGATCTGATCCTCAACGACATCGACCGGGTGACGGCGGTGCTGCACCGGTTGCGCGAACAAGGCATTCGCGTTGCGATCGACGACTTCGGCAGCGGCTTTTCGGCGCTGTCCTACCTACGCGATCTGCCCATCGACGAGGTCAAGCTGGACCGCCAGTTCATCTCGTCGATCACCGAAGATACGCGTGCCGCCGCGGTGGTGCGTGCGGTAATCGACCTCACCCACGAGCTGAACGTCACCGTGGTCGCTGAGGGCATCGAAGACGCCTGCACCGCCGACTGGCTGCGCGAGCACGGCTGCGACATCGGACAGGGCTACTACTTCGGCGCGCCCGTTGCCGCCTCGACGATCCCCCAGTTGATCGGCGCGCAATGATGACTCAACGGTTGGATGCGCACATCACGCAATCACCGGAGGCCCGCATTCAGTCGTGGCTCGCCGACTTCGAGTCTGCATTGGCGGCGCATGACATCGACCGTGTGGTGGCTAAGTTCGGCCCGGACAGCATCTGGCGCGATCTGGTCGCGTTCACGTGGAATGTCAAGACGGTCGAGGGCCGCGAAGGCATTGCCGACATGTTGCGCGCACGACTCGCCGACACCGACCCGTCCGGTTTCCGCACCCGGGAAACACCCACCGACGACGGCGACGGTGTGGCGTCGGCGTTTATCGAATTCGAAACTGCGGTCGGCCGAGGTGTCGGTCATCTGCGGCTCAAGGGCGATCTCGGTTGGACGCTGCTGACCGCGCTGGATGAACTGAAGGGTCACGAGGAGCCGATCGGTTCCCGCCGCGTACTCGGCGCTGTGCACGGCCCCGGTTCGGACAGCCGGTCGTGGGCGGAGGAGCGTGCGGAACAGGAAGTGTCGCTGGGCTATTCGCAGCAGCCCTATGTCCTGGTCGTTGGCGGCAGCCAAGGCGGAATCGCATTGGGTGCCCGGCTGCGCCAGCTCGGGGTTCCGGCCGTCGTGATCGACAAGCACGCACGCCCCGGCGACCATTGGCGCAAGCGGTATAAGACACTGTGCCTTCATGATCCGGTCTGGTATGACCACTTTCCGTATTTGCCGTTCCCGGCAAACTGGCCGGTGTTTTCGCCGAAGGACAAAATCGCCGACTGGCTGGAGTTCTACACCCGGGTGATGGAGATCCCATACTGGACGTCGACGACGTGCTTGTCGGCGTCATTCGATGCCCAAGCAGAGCAGTGGACGGTCGAGGTCGACCGTGACGGTGAACGGCTCACGCTGAGGCCTACCCAGCTGGTGCTCGCGACAGGAATGGCGGGCAAGCCCAACGTGCCGGAGTTGGCCGGCCGGAACGTCTTCCGCGGAGAGCAGCATCATTCGAGCCAGCATCCTGGGCCGGACGGCTATGCCGGTAAACGTGCCGTCGTGATCGGCTCCGGCACCTCCGCGCACGACATCTGTAAGGCCCTGTACGAGAACGGGGCTGACGTGACGATGGTGCAGCGCGCGTCCACCCTCGTCGTCACGTCGGAGGCGGTGTTGGAAATCGCGCTCGGCGCCCTGTACTCGGAGCAGGCGGCGGCCGCCGGCATCGGCACCGAGCAGGCTGACCTGACGGTCGCATCGCTGCCATACCGAATCATCGCGGACTTCCAGAAGCCGATCTCTGACGCAATGCGCCTGCGGGACAAGGACTTATACGACCGCTTGGAAACCGCCGGCTTCAGACTGGACTTCGGCGAGGACGACTCCGGCCAGTTCATGAAGTACCTGCGACGCGGCGGCGGCTTCTACATCGATGTTGGCGCCTCCGACCTGATCTGCGACGGCAGGATAAAGCTATGCCACGGCGGAATCGAGCGGCTGACCGAGGCGTCGGTGATTCTGGACGACGGCACCGAACTACCCGCCGATCTGGTTGTATACGCCACCGGCTTCAGATCGATGAACAGCTTTGTGGCAGACCTGATCGGCCAAGAGGTGGCCGACAGAGTCGGCAAGGTGTGGGGTCTCGGCTCGGGCACTGCGCAAGACCCGGGGCCGTGGGAAGGCGAGCTGCGCAACATGTGGAAGCCGACCCAGCAGAAGAATCTGTGGTTCCACGGCGGAAACCTGCACCAATCGCGGCACTACTCGCTTTTTCTTGCCCTGCAGCTCAAGGCCCGCTGTGAAGGAATCCCCACGCCCATTTACGGCTTACAACAGGTGCACCACAGCCGCTAGGTTCGGCTCGCGCGCAAGACCAGCGACTTGCATTTCGCGGAGTTCCCACTTTGCGAGATCAGGTCGACGATCGGCCGCAAGAGCCGGATCGGGCTGCCGGGCCGTTGCGCCAACGGCGGAGCTGTTGGTGAAATCCGTTGTCGCCAAACGCCCGGAGGGCAAGGTGACCCGCTCAGCAGTGGGCGGCCCAGCACCGCTGGTTGGGGCAATAGGTCGAATGCGCGATGTTCACCATGTTTCCGACGTCTCCCAGCGTGATGTTGTCCGGGTCCAAGTTGGCGTGAACCTGGTTGGCAATGTCTTGTGGCGCCCAACCCCACCCGAGGTCGTCGCAGATGAGGTAGGCCATCCCGATGAGTGCCTCCTCGTGGCCCGGCGGCCAAGTGAGGCCGGCGGCGCGCAGTTGAGCCAGGTATCCATCATTAATGGGATCGCCAGTCGCAATCGCAGCGCTAGTAAATAGCGCAGCGCCAGCGATCATGGGGATGGTAAGTCTTGCCAGCCAGCGAGTTGAGGGCATTTGATGCGCCTTCTTTCTTCTTGGCGTTAACGATGCCGTCAGTGTGCGGGCCCAATGCGGCACAAAGATGAAGAACAGCGAAAGCCTGGGGGATGCGGCCAAGGCCGGCCGGCGTTCGTCCGCGTATGCCTAGCTCAATCGTGGAGCCGATGACGGGAATCGAACCCGCGTATTCAGCTTGGGAAGCTGATGTTCTGCCATTGAACTACATCGGCGATGTTGCCTGGGAAGGCTAACACCCGCCCGTCGCATCGTTCATCAACATCGCAGTGTCATCGCAGCGGCTACGCTCGTCGCGTGCTGCTCTCCGATCGTGACCTCAGAGCCGAAATCGCCGCCGGGCGGTTGGGAATTGATCCATTCGACGACGCCCTGGTTCAGCCGTCCAGTGTCGACGTCCGCCTCGACAGTATGTTCCGGGTCTTCAACAACACCCGGTACACCCACATCGACCCCGCGCAGCAACAGGATGAGCTCACAACGCTGGTCGAACCGGAGGAGGGCGAACCGTTCGTTCTGCACCCCGGCGAGTTCGTGCTCGGCTCCACGCTGGAGACCTGCACGCTGCCGGAAGACTTGGCGGGGCGGCTGGAGGGCAAATCGTCGCTGGGACGCCTGGGTCTGCTGACGCATTCGACCGCCGGCTTCATCGACCCCGGCTTCAGCGGCCACATCACGCTGGAGCTCTCCAACGTCGCCAACCTGCCGATCACGCTCTGGCCGGGCATGAAGATCGGTCAGTTGTGCATCCTGCGGCTGACCAGCCCCGCCGACCATCCCTACGGCAGTGCTAGCGTCGGGTCGAAATACCAGGGCCAACGCGGACCGACGCCGTCGCGTTCGTATCTGAATTTCATAAGGTCCACTTAAGTTCACCTGCAGCACCGCACAGCTTGCTTAGCGACTATTCATATGTAGCGCCGGACGCGGTGTTCCCTCCGCCTAAAACCGTGGCGCGCTACGCATGGTTCTGGAGGCGCGGTGGACATCGTGCTCGGGGTGTCAATGGCACCCACATCGGTTCGAATGCTGCTGGTCGAAGGCGAAAACGCCGACGGCGTCACTGTTGAGGACAACACGTTCGACATCACCACCGACGACGACGCGGCAACGCTGAGCGCGGCCGACCAAGTGGTCTCGGCGATCCTGGGCACCCGGGAGGGCGCCACCGAGGCCGGTCACGCGCTGGCGTCAACCGGCGTCACCTGGACTGACCCCGTCGATGCCGCCGCTCTGCGCGAGGCGCTGTCCACTCGCAAGATCGAAAACGTCATGCTGGTGTCGGCCTTCATGGCTGCCGCCGCGCTGGCCCAGGCCGTGGGTAACACCGTCGGCGAGACGCACACTGCCTTACTGTTCCTCGAGCCCGAGACCGCGACGTTGGCCATCGTCGACTCCGCGGACGGCGCTATCACCGACGTCCACAAGGAACTGATTCCCGGCCACAGCGTCGCCGAGTTGGCCGGGATGCTGGCGGGTTTGGACGACCTGGAAACCCGGCCGCAGAGCGTGTTCATCGTCGGCACCGGCGTGGACGTCGCAGCGATCAAGCCGCAACTGGAGACGGTGACGGCGCTGCGGGTCACCGCGGCCGAAGAGCCGGAGACCGCGTTGGCGTGGGGTGCGGCGCTGGCATCGGCCAACGCACCGCTGTTCGCCTCGTCGACCGCGGCCTTGGCGTACGCGCAAGATCCCGGCACCGGAGCGATCGACCCCTACGCGGTGTCGCCGGGATACCTTGCGGCACGGGATGTTCCGTTAGGTACCAAGTTGGGTGAAGACGATCTGGCCTACAGCGCCGTTCCCGATGAGGAAGCCGAAGTCCACACTGTCGCCCAAGAGGTGCTCACCGAGGAGCATTTCGACAGCGAACCCGAGCGCAGACCCCTTGTCCTCGTCGGAAGCATTCTCGCGGTCGTCTTTGTGGCCGCTGCGCTGTCGCTGGAAGTTGCACTGGCACTGGGGATTCGGCCCAGCGTCGCACTGCTGCCCCGGCCGTTGCAGAACCTCATCATCCAGGCGCCAGCGCCGGCCCCGACGCCGGCAAGCGTTCAGGTACCAGAGGCCAACCACTTGATCGCGCCACCACCCGCGAATGCGCCGATTTCGGCTCCGCGGCCCGCGGCGCCTGCACCGGTGCTGGCCGCGCCGCCGATTCCTGCTGCGCCACCACCGGTTCCGGCCGCTCCGCCAGTGCCGGTCGCGGCTCCCGCACCGGTGTTTGTTCCGCTGCCGCTCCCGGTTCGGGCTCCCGCGCCGGTGCACATTGCTCCTTTGCCGATACCCATTCACGTCCCGACACCGCCCGTCAACCTGCCGCCGCCCGTCCACGTGCCGCCACCCGTTCATGTACCGCCCCCGGCGCACCTGCCGCCGCCGGTACAGCCGCCAGTCGGCATTCCGTGGCAGCCGCCGATTCACTTGCCAATCCCGTTGCCTCCCGTGCACGTGCCGACGGCGTCGGAACCGGGCCAGGCCACGGCGCCGGATCCGGCGAACCACATGCCGGGCTCGCCGGAGAGTCCGCACGGCCCGGACACGGGGGCTCCCGGCATGCATGGCCCGTCATTCGATCCGCCTGGCGGGTTCGGCGGCGGCAACCCCGGCCTCGGTGGTAACCCCGGTGGCTCCGGCGGCGGTAACCCCGGTGGGTTCGGCGGTGGCAACCCCGGTGGGTTCGGCGGTGACAGCCCCGGCTTCGGTGGTAACCCGGGTGGGCTTGGTGGCAACCCCGGTGGGTTTGGCGATGGGCCGGGTGGCGGCCACGGCTTCGGTGGCGGAGGCTTCGGCGGTGGTGGCTTCGGCGGTGGTGGCTTCGGCGGGGGCGGCGGCTTCGGCGGCGGTGGGCATAGCGGCGGCGGTGGTGGGCACAGCGGCGGCGGTGGCGGTCATCGCTAGGCCTTACGGCTCGAGCGCCGACACGGTAGAATTTCCCGCGAAGGGTCGGCCGGGGGGCATTGATCGACCAAATGCTCCTGGCCATCAACTTCGCAGAGCACAGCTAAGTCCGCGGTAGTAACGCCGCGCTCCGGAGCGGCGATAACTTCTGTGTTTGTCGCCCGCGATCGCGCGCCAATGTCAGTCGGCCGGCGGACGGCTAGCAAATAGCTGGGAGGATTTTTGGACACCGTACTCGGTGTATCGATGGCACCCACCGCGGTCCGCATCGTGCTGGTTGAGGGTGAGAACGCCGACGGGGTGACCGTCGATGAGGACAACTTCGCCGTCACCAACGATGAGGACCCGGCAACCTTCAGCGCGCCCAATCAGGTGGTCGCCGCAATTCTGGGCACCCGTGAAGGTGCCAGCGAGGCAGGCTATGACCTGCGGTCGACCGGCGTGACCTGGAGTAACCAGCGCGAGGCGGCCGAGCTGCGCGACGCCCTGGCCGCTCGCAAGGTCGAGAACGTGATGCTGGTGTCGGCTTTCTTGGCTGCCGCGGCGTTGGCTCAGTCGATGGGTAGCGCGACCGGATATGCACGCGCGGCGCTGCTGTACGTCGAACCTGATACCGCGACGTTGGCCCTGGTCGACACCACCGATGGCTCGATCACCGATGTGCAGCGCGAGGAACTCCCCGATGACGACGATCAGGCGGTTGCCACGCTGGTCAAGCTGGTAGCCGTCGCGGAGGGGCTCGCCGAGCAGCCGGATGGCGTGCTGGTGGTGGGCTCGGGAGTCGATATCCCGTTGATCAAGCCGGCGCTGGAAGAAGCTACGTCGCTACCGCTGAGCGTGCCCGAGCAGCCCGAGACGGCGCTGGCCCGGGGCGCGGCGCTGGCCTCGGCTAACGCCCCGCTGTTCGCCTCGTCGACCGACGCGCTGGCCTACGCCCAGGACCCGGGTACCGGCTCGGTGAGCCAGCATGCGCACTTGCCGGGGTATCTGGCAGTGGCTGAAGCGGTTCCCGGCGGCGAGCCTGGCGCCGACGCGTTGGCTTACAGCGCCGTCGCGGACGACTCGGCAGCGATTTACACCCAACTGGGCCCCGACCCCTATGTAGGCGCCGATGAGGACCAAGACTTCACCACCGGCATGTACCCGGACTTCGGTTTGCTGAGGGAGAACGAACACGTAAGTCGCACACCGTTTTTAGCGGCCATGAGCGTGTTGGTAATCTTTGTCGCCGGCGTGATGGCCCTAGTTATTTCGCTGGCTTTCAGCATCAGGCCGTCGGCGAGTTCGCGGCCCAGCCTCAGCCACAACGTGG
>NZ_JBAPMI010000141.1:0-12340 GCF_049278535.1 Mycobacterium sp.
TCGGTGGCTGCGGCGCTGTGATCGGCGCCCATCACGGTCGGATCTGCCGATACTCCCGCAGGATCGGCACCGAGCTCGGAAAACCCGCTATCCGAAGCACTTCCGGCGTTGCCGCCGTTGCCCATGATCCAGCCGGCATCACCGCCGTTGCCGTCCGGCCCGTAGCCGTTACCGCCATCACCGAACAACAACCCGGCATTGGTGCCATCGGGATTAGCGGCATTGCCATCAGTGCCGTTGCCGATCAGGAAATGCCCCGACACATGGTTCACGAAATCATCCACTCGGGTTCCGAATGGGCTGTCGATCCAGCGCTCCATATCGGCATGCAACAGCGGGTACACGTTGTCGTTGAACCACTCGCCATGCCCCCAAGACGCCACCAGCGGATCCGACGCTGCCTGCAACGGACCCGCCACATCGGTGACCGCTCCGACATCCAAACCGCCGGTCACATCCACACCCGACAACACCGCCGACGGATCCACCACCGCACCCACATCCACACCGGCCAACACAGAGGCGGGATCCACCACACCGCTCAGATCCACACTCGACAACACCGCAGCCGGATCCAGACCCGCCAGAGCATCCAGACCCGTGCTGGGATCGATCGCCGAGACCACATCGCCCACCCCGGCCAAGGCCTGCTGCAAAGGCTGCGTGATCGGATCCACCACCACATCCAGAATGTCGGCATGCGCCGACGGGGCACCGGCCAGCGGACCCAGGCCGAATCCCAACGCCGCTCCGGCAGTGGCAATCACGCCCGCTAGCCGACGCGGGCGTGCAAAGGCGTGGTGCGACCGGCCTTTTGCCGCGGTGCTGTGCCAACGAGCCATTAGTGAACCTCTCCGACGGAGACCAGACCAAACCAAGCTTCCTTAAGTCTTCCTAACGAAAAACTCAGGAAAATCTTGGGCAAGGCTACGTCGGTCGCCGGCTACCGCGATACAGGGAAATCCCTGTAATCCGTTCCTGGCGATTACCCTTGACGCCGTCAAGACCCGAAAATGAAACCGCAGGTAATGCGTGGGAACGAATCGGAACGAGACGAGCCGGAACCGCAGCTCAATCACGTTTCTAGCTGGTCAGAGCAGGGGTTCGAGTCCCCTTAGCTCCACGAGAAACAATGCAGTTCACAGCCGGTCACCGACCACGCGGCACTCCCTATGTCGAATGCGGCGCGATTTCGTGAACGATGACGCACTGCTCAGCGCAGGGCCTGGGCTGCCGCCGTAGCCACGTCACCTCGCAGATAAGCGATCGGTGGATCGTCTCGCGGATCGATGGCGCTCGTGAACAGAATGACGTAGGTATCCGAGCCCGGGTCCATCCACAGCGAGGTTCCGGTAAAGCCTGTGTGGCCGAAGCTGCCGATGGGAAAAATCATGCCTCGCGTTCCAGAATAAGCGGTATCGATATCCCAGCCGAAGCCACGCAGGTTTTGTCCCCTGATCGCCGGATAGCGCGGAGCGAGCATTGGATCATATGTGTTTGGCGTCTTGGCGATGGCTTCTCGGGAGGCATCGTTGGCTGCTTCAAGTTGTTGAGCGGCATGTCCGGGCTGCTCTGGAGTTGTCATCAACGCCAGCGTCGCCTGCTTCAGCGGAAACCTGCTCGGGCGGTCCGCGAGCCGATCAAGCAGCGCCTGCGCATACAGGCTGAGATCGTGCGCCGTCGAGAACACACCGGCATGCCCGGCGACTCCCCCCATGCGGCGCGTCGTCGGGTCAAACACAACGCCCCGCAATAGTGCATCAAAATCAGGATTCTTGCCCGGATCGTTTCTGCTTTCGTCGTCATGTGTCGTCGGTGCGGTGCGCGGCAACAGTCTCGTGCTCCACGTACCCGCAGGACAATCGCCCGGCATGCGGCCTATCGGCGCAGGCGCCCAGGCAATCGCAGAGCCTCGCATCACGTGTGGACCACATGCTTTGGCCGGGGGAAGGTAGCGGGTTTCTTCCATGCCTAGGGGCCCAAATACGTTGTGCTGAACGTAAACGTCTTCTGGCGCGCCGGTAAGTTTCTCGATCAGCGCGCCAAGCAGAATGAAGTTGATGTCGGCGTAGTTGAAATACTCCCCGGGAGGCGACTCCAGCGGCGTGGTGAGGGCACGGAGAATGCCTTCTGGTTTATCGGCTCTGGCCAGTCCCCACGGATCGTCGAGGCGTACGTCTTCGGGTTCGCCTGAAGTGTGCGTCAGCAACATGCGAACCGTCACCTTTGCACGCCGAGCATCGTTCCCCATGTTGAAGTCGGGCAGATACTTCTGCAGGGGGTCGTCGAACGCAACCTTGCCTTGTTCGTAAAGCTGCATAACCGCGGTCGCCGTTGCGAGGCACTTCGTCAACGACGCGATGTCGAAGATGGTGTCCTCGGTCATCGGCTCCGCAGGTGCGGGCGATCCATCCAACCCCGGTTCGCCGGCAAGTTTGCGCGAGCCATAAGCCTGATGGAAGACGACCTTGCCACCATGCCCGATCACCACCACGCCACCTGGCGCCGTATGTGCCGCAATCGCATCGTTCATCAGCTTGGAGACCGTTGCGAAGTCCGGTGCGGGAGCCGCATCCGGCGCCGGCGAGGCAGGCGCGGGAACCGCAACCAACGCCGGCGGAAGCGCGGGAACCGCGACTAGCGCCGGCGTTGTCTGCGCGCTGTCCCTTAGCCAAGTGTGCGCTGCATAGCCACGCGAGGAAGCCGCCGCGAGGGTAAGCAAGACAATTCCAACAGCAATTGCTTTTCGTACAGATGGCACCGTTACCTGCTTGTGCTCCGCCGAACGGCTGGCCTGTGCGACTGGAGCGCCGCACCTGTTGCAGGACCGTGAGTCCGGCGGCAGTTCGGTGCCACAAGGCCCGCACCGGAACTCTGTTGCGGTCATTTGGTCGCCGTGGGTATGGCCCCGCGGTCGTGATGAACATCGGTCACGCCAACATCGTGTCACCACAGCCAGCCAGCATGGGTCATATCGCCGCTGTGATCCGGCGCGCGGGTAGCGCGCGATGCAAACGCCGCATCAAGACCTCGCCAATTTGGTGGTGACGTCGTCAACGGGTCTTGACGCCGTCAAGACCCGAGAACGAAACCGCAGGTAACGAGTGGGCTGGAATCGGAACGAGGCGGAACCAAACAGCAGCTAAGACTGCGTTGTGCCTGGTCAAAGACGGGGGTTCGAGTCTCCTTAGCTCCACCAGAAAATTGCTTTCTTCGACCTCAGCACGCCGACGATCACGCCTTTCGGCCGGGCAGGGTGTAGCGTCAGGGGTGCTGGTGTTCCCAGCCCATCCGGAATGGCTCAGCTTCTGATGCTGATCTGCCCGAGCATCCGCTCACGCCGGAAACCTCGTTTTTACCGCTCAGTCGGGATAAATTTGAATGCTCCATCGTTGTTTCAGCCATTAGTTGCTCCCTTTGGAATGCAACACTTTTCGTACATGCCGCGCTTTTGCATCCTCGGGACCTACTCGCCGACACCTTGCGGCCTGGCGACCTTTAGCGCGGCCCTGGCGAACGAATTGACAGCCAGAGGCGCCGACGTCAACGTCGTCCGCATCGCCGACGGGGATGTCTCCGAGGACCCCAACGTCGCCGGCGAGCTCGTCAACGGCTCAGCTTCGTCCGTAGAGGCAACCTCCGAGCTGCTCAACCAGAGCGACGTTGCCATCATCCAGCACGAATACGGCATCTATGGCGGTCCCGACGGAGACGAAGTCGTCCAGATCATGGCTCGATTGCGCGTCCCGTCGATCGTCGTCGTTCACACGGTGCTCAAACATCCTACGCCACACCAACTTTCGGTGCTCGAATCGGTGATGGCATTGGCCGGTCGAGTGATCGTGATGTCGGAGGTGGCCCGCCAACGTCTGTGCGCAGGCTTCGCCGTCGACGATCACAAGGTCACCGTCATTCCGCACGGCGCGGCACTTCCCAGCACCAACGGCGTGCAGCATCCCGACCGGCCGACCATCTTGACCTGGGGCCTGCTGGGACCGGGCAAGGGCATCGAGCGGGTCATCGGCGCTATGGCTTCGCTCAAGAGCCTGCCCAACCCGCCGCGGTACATCATCGCCGGCCGCACTCACCCCAAGGTCCTCGCCGCGCAGGGGGAAAAGTATCGCGAAGCACTTGTCGCGCAGGCGAAACGCCTCGGCGTCGCCGATTCGGTGTCCTTCGACGCCGTGTACCGCACCCCACAAGAGCTCACCGCGCTCATCCAGACGGCCACCGTCGTCGTCGTGCCCTACGACTCGAAGGACCAGGTCACCTCCGGTGTGCTAGTCGACTCCCTTGCGATTGGCCGCCCGATTGTCGCCACCGCTTTCCCCCACGCGGTCGAGGTCCTCGGCAACGGCGTGGGCACTGTCGTCGCTCACGAAGATCCCGACGCATTGGTCGCAGCGCTGCGCCAGCTCTTGACCGATCCGCACGCCGCCGATTCCATGGCCACCAAAGCCCGCGGGCTGGCCCCGACGATCGCCTGGCCCGTCGTAGCCAACGCCTACGTCGGCGTGGCGCAACGGCTGCTGGCCAGTCAATCGGCACTGACGTGACCGGCGGCGCCGCGCCCACCCCGGTGTTCGCACACCTGTTGCGAATGACGAACCATCGCGCCACCTTCGAGCACGCCTGCATGACCGAGCCCCGCCGTGAGCACGGGTACTGCACCGATGACATGGCCAGGGTGCTCGTCGTCACCACCCGCGAGCCCGACCCGCCGGGTGCCGTGAAGGGCCTTGCCGGCAAGGCTCTGCAGTTCTTGAACGACGCCCAGTCCTACAACGGCGCCTGCCGCAACCGGATGGACCACGCCGGACATTGGACCGACCAACCCAGCACGGACGACCACTGGGGCCGCTGCATGTGGGGGCTCGGTACCGCCGCCGCCCACAGCGGTGTCAGCCTGGTGCGCCGACTGGCCGTGATTCAGTTCGAGCGCGCTGCCAAGGCCAGGTCGCCGTGGCCACGGGCGATGGCGTTCGCGGCCGTCGGCGCCGCCGAACTCCTCAGCGTCGAGCCCGGCGATTCCGCGGCCCTGCGACTCCTCGCCGACTACGCAGCCACCGTCGCGAGACCGAATACCAAGTCCGACTGGCCATGGCCCGAGCCAAAACTCGACTACGCGAATGCGATTCTCCCCGAGGCGATGATCGCCGCGGGCGTCGCGCTGGACGACCCGGACTTGAAACAGGGTGGCCTGGATCTGCTGGAGTGGCTGCTGGACTACGAAACGATTGACGGCCACCTGTCACCCACCCCCGCGGGCGGCCGGGGACCGCAGGACAGTCGGCCGGGCTTCGACCAGCAGCCGATCGAGGTGGCCACCCTCGCCGACGCCTGCGCACGCGCCGCAGCCGCCGATCCGCGCGCGCTCTGGTTGGAAGGGGTCCGGTCGTGCGCCGCCTGGTTTCAGGGCGCCAACGACTCCGGGTTGCTCATGTGGGACACACAGACCGGTGGTGGTTTCGATGGGTTGCTCGCCGACTGCGTCAACCTCAACCAGGGTGCTGAATCGACCCTTGCGGTGATCTCCACCCTGCAGCACGCGCAGCGCTTTTCGCTGGTCCCACAATGACTTTGATGCGCACCGGGCTCGTCACCCGCGACCCTCACCGGGTTGCGGCTAATCCGGCCCGGGTGATCACCCGGCTCTTCGTGCCCGGGCAGGAGGGCTTCGAGCTTCAGGAGTCCCGAGCGGGATTGGTGCTCAAGCGGATTCTCGCCCTGTCCGACGACGACGTTCAATCGTCCCTGGACGACGTCATCACCCGCTTCGACGGACGCCACCGTGACTTGGCGGGCACCTTCCGTCGGCACGCCCACGAGCTCGCCGACCGCCTGGATCCGGATGTCCAACTCTCCGATGCGCGAACACTGTTGCTGGGAGCAACCTTTAGCAGCGAGTACGCCATCGAGGGGGCGGCGCTCTGCAACCCCAGCATTGTGGCCCACCCTGACCAGACCGACACGGCGGCAGGCAGCCTGCGATTCGTGATGAGCGTGCGCGGGATCGGGGAAGGACACCGCTCGTCCATCGGGTTCCGCACCGGTGTCGTCGACGCCGCGGGCCGGGCCACGATCGACGAGCCGTCGCGCTTCGCCGCCACCGGAAGCGTGTCGGGCGCGCTGCTCGACGCCGCGGTGTTCCGAGGCGAACTCGGCCGCATCGGCAATGCCGGCGAGGCCGCGAACTACGTCTTCAGTGCGCTCGGCGACCGCTTCACGCGATCGGACCTCGACGCGCAACTCGGCAAGCTCCGGGCCAACCTGAGTACCCGCGGACACGGAGAGCGCGCAGTCGCTCTGATCCGCGCGATCGCCGCGCGGTCCTATGCCGTTGAATTCCCCAGCACCGTAACGATTTCCGAACGCGTGCTGTGGCCTTCGATGGAGGCCGAGCAGGCCGGCATTGAGGACGCCCGCTTCGTCCGCTTAGCCGACGACGACGGCTCGGTCAACTACTACGCCACCTACACGGCGTACAGCGGATCCCACATCAGCCAACAACTGCTCAAGACCAAGGACTTCCAGTCCTTCACCTCCGGGCCGCTCGTCGGAAAGGCCGCGGCAAACAAGGGTTTGGCCTTGTTCCCCCGACGAATACACGGTCGCTACGCCGCCATGTCGCGATCGGACCGCGAGACCAACACCGTCGCCTTCGCCGACCATCTGGCGGTCTGGACGGGCGCGTCGCCCTGCCAGCAGCCGGCCGAGCCATGGGAAGCGCTGCAACTCGGAAATTGCGGGCCGCCAATCGAAACCGACGCAGGGTGGCTGGTGCTTACCCACGGCGTCGGACCCATGCGCACGTATAGCATCGGCGCGATTCTGCTTGACCTCGACGATCCGACCCGGGTGCTCGGTCGGCTACGACACCCCTTGCTCTGCCCCGCCCACGACGAACAGAACGGCTACGTGCCCAACGTCGTCTACTCGTGCGGCGCGCTCGTTCACGCCGAGACCCTGGTAATCCCGTACGGGATCGCCGACGGCGCCATCGGCATCGCCACCGCGCCACTTCCGCAGCTGCTGGACACGATCGTTCAGCAACCAGATCACCCGAGATGAGGTCACCATCAGCACGATGAGAAACTCCAGCGACAGAACGCATAATCCGCTCGGCGAGTACGTCCTGCACATGGGCGCGGGATTCGTCGCCAAGGAACGCCCGCACGTGCTGGAGGCGTTGGCTACGCTTGGGCCGCATCTGGGCCGGTGGGATCCGTATGACATCAGCCTGGAAGTCTCGTTGCAGGACCGCGGCCGCAAGGAACAGCGCGTCACACTGCGGACGACCTTGCCTGGTCTCCCATCGCTCGTGGCCGTCGCCGACAACGTCGACATCACGTGCGCCCTTCACGAAGCCAAGCATGAGTTGATCCGGCAGCTCGAACACCAGAAGTCGGCGCGCGAACCCATGCACAATCGCAAGCTCGGCCGCGACACGATCCGCCACCCAGACACCTCGGCACGGGGGCATCGCATCCCGCCTGGACCGTAGTCGCACGAGTGTCGCCTGCCCCGTGCTCGCAGGGTTGTCGAAAGCTGGTCGTACAGCACCACAACCGCGTATTTTGCCGATACGTGAGCAATGCCGGTTTGCGCAGGGGTCTCATCGCCATTTTTGTGCTGACCATTGCGCTGACGGCCTTTCCGTCCTGCACGCGTTCCATTACGGGCTCACCCGTGGCCGATCCGGAATTCCTCCGACCAGCCGTGCAGCTACCCGGCTCCGCATGGCCAAGGTTTCTCATATTTTCCAAAGATGGTTCGTTGTGGGTGACGGAGAGTTCTGAGAACGCAGTCGCCCAGATCGATCGGCACGGCAACGTCACGCAGCACCGAATTCCGGGTAATGAAAGCAACCCATCAGACATCGTCGACGCACCCGATTCGATGATCTGGTTCCAAGGCTTCGAGATGATCGGGCGCATCGACCACGACGGCAACGTCACCGGATGGCGCTCCGTCAGTGGGGATCAGCGCGTCGGCCTGCCGGGCGCGATGACGGTGGGTCCAGACGGTGCCATCTGGTTCACTGACGAGTCGGTGCCCCCGCGGATTACCCGCGTTACCAGTGACGGCAATTTTCGAAGTGTTTCGTTGCCGGCAAGTTCGAGTGGCCTGACGATGTCCGGTATCACTTCGGGCCCGGACGCTGCCGTGTGGTTCACCGAGTCGTCAGACACCCCGGACGCCCCTGTGAGCGCCATCGGACGGCTCGGCACTGACGGTCGCTACGCGCAGTTCCCAGTTCCAACCGCGCGGTCCTTACCGAAGCGCATCACAGCCGGTCCCGACGGTGCGCTGTGGTTCACGGAGCGATCCGCGCACCGCATCGGGCGGATATCGATTGCCGGAAGTATCGCTGAGTATGCTTTGCCGCCGGGGACCAGCCCCTTCAGCATCATTGCGGGCCTAGATGGAGCCATGTGGTTTACCACCGATAAAGGCATAGGTCGGATCAGCACGACCGGTGAGGTGAAGCTAGTCGATCTGCCGAAGGCGGCGCAGATAGTCGGTATTGCCAGCGCATCGGACGGAACGTTTCGAATGGCGGATGCGAAGGGAAGCGGGATTTGGGCTTTCGACGGCCGCATCTGACGTGGCCAAGGCGACGGTTGCCGGCCGACATCGTAGTTGCCCAGCACGTGCGCCGACTTAATTGACCGTCGGCGAGATGTCGCAGACTACGTCACCGACAGTAACCGGGTCGTGAAACTCGCTGCCGGGGCCAACGCCCAAACTGTCGTGCCGTTCGTCGGCCTCGGCGCCTCGTGTGCGGTCGCGGTGGACACCGCCGGTGACGTCTATGCCGCCGACGGCGCCCACAAGAGGGTCGTGGAGTTGACAGCCGGGTCGAACATTCAAACTGTCCTGCCGTTCGTCGGCCTCGGCGATCCGCGGGCGGTAGCGGTCGACACCGCAGGCAACGTCTATGTCGCCGACCGCGCCAACTACCAGGTGCTGAAGCTGGCCGTGCACTGAGGCGCCGGGGTGCCCTCGACGATCTTGATCGGCGCGGCGAACAAGACGGAACGAAACAGCAGTTCGGACTGCGTTTTACCTGGTCAAAGCAGAGGTTCGAATCCCCTTAGCTCCACCAGAAAACAGCAGGTCAAAGCTTCAAAAGCCTCTGCATTAGCAATTGCCGAGTGGTCTACGATTTGGGTGAACTCGTCCAAGTATGTGTGACATGAACCCAGGAGGCGACTTGGTTGAGCATCGCCATGTCGAATGGGACTCTGACACGCGACGCATCGTGACGGCCCGACTCCTATTGCGCCGGTGGCAACTCGACGACGATCTCGCCGCCTATGGGATATACGGGGCGCCGGAGGTTTCGCGTTGGCTGTGTCCGGCGCTGCCGTTGATCACCGACGACGCGTCCATGCGCCAACTGCTTGGCACATGGATCGCCGAAAGCGACGCGGCCGGGCTGCCCCTGGGCCGATGGGCGATTACCGATAGAGACTCTGGCCACCTGATCGGGGGAGTGGCACTGCTTCCACTTCCACCTGGCCGCACCGATCTCGAGATCGGATGGCAGGTTGCGCCGACGCTGTGGGGTCACGGCTATGGTGCGGAAGCCGGTCATGCGGTAGCCCATCAAGCATTCACAAATGTTGGTGTCAGTGAGGTCTTCGCCGTCGTGCGGCCAGGCAATCATCGCGGGGTGGCTACGGCGCGGCGAGTCGGCATGGAATGGGTCGGCGAGACCGACAAGTACTACAACCTGACTCTTGAGATCTACCGTCTGAGCAAAGCAGATTTGGATCTGCCAGAGCCGGCCTGTGCACCGCCGCCGGGATCGCACTAGCCCCCAAATACCGCAGCGGGTCGGCCTCTCGGCAGGGCGAAAGAATCTGCCAAAACTTTCGCGCTCACATCGGCTTGACTGTGGAGGCGATCAATCGACTTCGCGGATCAGCGAGTCTTGATCGGCAAGTAATACGTGATCTGCGGGCCGCTGAAACTGCGACTGCCTTAAGGGTATTCGCGAGCTGCGCTGCTCAGGTGTGATCGACGACGGACACCGGCAGGGCTCTGGGTGTCAGAGTTGGCCCCGGCGCCCTGCCAGAACTCACCCGGGTGAAACAACGTTGGGGTGATGACGGCTCACCCCGCCGGGCAGCAGACTGACGCCAGTTAAACGTCGACAGGCTTCGCGCCGGGTGTCGTCGCAAAGGCTACAAGTCTTCTTGCCGGACAAAGGTGGAAATGCCCCAGCAGGAGTCGTCGAAAATTATCAGCAGAAGGGACTCACCATGCACTTCGATTCCAAGAAGGTCATCGTCGTCGGAGGCAGCGCCGGTATGGGCCGGCAGGTCGCCGTTGATATCGTGCACCACGGCGGCAGCGCGGTGATCGTCGGCCGGTCGAAAGACCGTGTTGATGACACCGTGACCGAATTGACCGACGCGGGTGGCCAAGCGTGGGGGATCGCTGCCGAGTTGACCTATCGCAGCGCGGTCGCCGATGTTCAGCGTGCGGTTGCCGAGCATCACGGCGATGCGACCCTGTTGGTCAACGCGGCCGGATTCTTCATCCCGAAGCCGTTTCTCGAGTACGACGCGCTGACCTATGACTCGTACATGGAGCTCAACTATGCGCTGTTCTTCCTGACGCAGACCGTCGTTGCGGGCATGATCGCCCGCGGCGAGGGCGGGTCCATCGTCAACATCGGCAGCATGTGGGCGCATCAGGCCATCGGTCTAACTCCATCGTCGGGATACTCGATGCAAAAAGCCGGCCTGCATGCGCTGACCCATAACCTCGCCATCGAGCTTGCCGGGCACAAGATCCGCGTCAACGCTGTGGCACCGGCCGTCGTCAAGACCCCGCTCTATGAGGGCTTCATCCCCAAAGACGAGATTGACGCCACCTTAGACACTTTCGCGCCGCTTCATCCACTCGGACGAGTGGGCACTCCGGCTGATGTGGCCAACGCGGTGACGTATCTGCTGTCTGACGCGGCCAGCTGGGTCACCGGCGCGATTCTCAACGTCGACGGCGGCATCATGGCCGGCCGCAATTAACCCAACACTGACGCGAGACTTACCGAAATGCCAAGCGCACCAACATAAAGTCTGCGCGAACGAAGGAGACCAAGTGTCACACCAATACAGCAGGAACCCTGCCACGGTCGACGCGCTAAGCGCCGAGCAATACCACGTCACCCAGGAGAACGGCACGGAGCCTCCGTTCACCGGCGAGTATTACAACAACCATGAAGCCGGCATCTACGTTGACATTGTTTCTGGCGAACCGCTTTTCGCCTCGGTGAACAAATTCGACAGCGGAACTGGCTGGCCCAGCTTCACCCAGCCCATCAAAGCTGACAGTGTTATTGAGAAGCGTGACCGCGGCCACTTCATGGACCGGGTCGAGGTGCGATCAACCCACGCCGATAGCCATCTGGGACACGTATTCCCGGACGGACCAAGAGAGGCGGGTGGCTTGCGCTACTGCATCAACTCGGCATCACTGCGATTCATCCACCGCGATGACCTGGAAGCCCAGGGTTATGGGCAATATGTGGGTTTGTTCACGAAAGATGTATCGGAGCAACACCAAAGTGTAGGCGAGCAGCAATCATGAATGACCACAACAAGATCGCGATTCTCGCCGGCGGGTGCTTTTGGGGCATGGAGGACTTGTTCCGGGAACAGCCCGGCGTGGTGTTCACCCGTGTCGGCTACACTGGCGGCAGCAACACGCATCCCACCTACCGGAACCATCCCGGTCACGCCGAGGCCCTCGAAATCACCTACGACCCAGACGAGACCGATTACCGGACACTGCTGGGCTTCTTCTTCCAGATCCACGATCCGACCACCAGGAACCGTCAGGGCAACGATGTCGGGACCAGTTACCGGTCAGCAATCTTCTACCTGGACGACGAACAAAAGCAGATCGCATTGGACACCATCGCCAGCATTGAGGATTCAGGGCGGTGGCCTGGCACAGTCGTCACCGAGGTGAACCCGGCCGGCGAATTTTGGGAGGCCGAACCCGAGCACCAGAACTACCTGCAACGCTACCCATCTGGCTACACCTGCCACTACATCCGCCCCGAGTGGAGGTTATCCGACCGCAGTGACGGTGCCGGCGCGGGCGCAGCAACCGTAGAACATGCCAAGCCCACTCAATAACGACATGGGGTCGACAACACAGGACAAGGACCCGACAATTGCATCCGAGTGGCAGGTGCTGTTGAGCGCGTACGCGCCGTTGTTGTGCTATGGCGCAGCATGTGCCGCAGGATGGGTTATACCGCGGATCAGGAATTGGCGAGCGGTGGTGACCCGATGACCCAGAACCCGAATCTGGCTGC
>NZ_JBAPMI010000142.1:0-7960 GCF_049278535.1 Mycobacterium sp.
CAGCCGGCCGGACAGCAAGGCCCGGTCTCGTCGGCGAGCGCGAACTGCGGCACGCTGGTGCACGTTCCGGTCGTCTAGCAGTTGGCTTATACCGGCGGCGGCATGACAGACTGATTGACAAGCAGAACCGCGAGGAGGATCAGTCATGGCCAAGCGAGGCCGGAAAAAGCGCGACCGCAAGCACAGCAAGGCCAATCACGGTAAGCGGCCCAACGCTTAACCAACCGCTCAGATCAACAAAGACGCGGACCGTCCGACAGGCGGCCCGCGTCTTTGTTTGGTTTGTGAGGCGTTAGCGACCGCGGATGATCGTGGTCCGGCTGATCTCCACCCGTAGCCGCTCGCGCAGACCCTCTGGCGCCTTCTCACCTCGGCATTTGGTGGATATCAACATCTTGATCCGCTCCTCCAGCCCATAGAACTGAAAGCAAGGCGGGCAGTCCTCGAGATGCTGCCTCAGCTTCGCTTGCTTCTCCGGGGTGCACTCCCCGTCCAGCAACAACGCAACTTCGGCGATCACATCGGCGCACTCGGACTTGCTCTGGGGCTCCGCACCGGCCGAGGAGTCCGACTGGGACGAGAAGTCAGTCACGACGACACCTCCTCGGGTGCCTGGCCACCGCGAATGAAACCACGCTCTTTAGCCACGTCGGTCAGCAGTTCCCGCAGCTGACGCCGGCCGCGGTGCAGTCGCGACATCACCGTGCCGATCGGAGTGCCCATGATCTCGGCGATCTCTTTGTAGGGAAAGCCTTCGACATCGGCGTAATAGACCGCCATCCGGAATTCCTCCGGCAACGCTTGCAGTGCTTCCTTGATTTCGGTGTCCGGCAGCGCCTCGAGCGCTTCGACCTCGGCAGAGCGCAGTCCGGTGGAGGAATGCTCCGCGGTGGCCGCCAGCTGCCAGTCGGTGATCTCATCGGTGGGATATTGCGCCGGCTGCCGCTGCTTCTTGCGATAGCTGTTGATGTAGGTGTTGGTCAGGATGCGGTACAGCCACGCCTTGAGGTTGGTGCCCTCTTTGAAAGACCGGAAGCCCGCGTAGGCCTTCACCATGGTTTCCTGCAGCAGATCCTCGGCATCGGCCGGGTTGCGAGTCATCCGCAGCGCGCCGCCGTACAGCTGGTCCAGCAGCGGGATCGCGTCACGCTCGAAACGCGCCGTCAGCGCCGCGTCGGTCTCGTTCGAGCGGCTGCGCACAGACCCGTCCGAGACATCGGCCTGGGCCGCAATGTCCGACTCGGTCGCGCTATCGGTATCAGCCATAGTGAGTGATGCAGTCCCTTCCGTCGCGATGCCGGTAAACAGGTCCATTAGCACCGGACCCGTCTGGCACCCGGCCAACTGCTCTTCGCCGATGAGGCTCGTCGCCGTTGACACAGAACTCCACTCCCCAATCTAAAGGCTTCGACTGACACTGTCTGCTTCGCATGGGTCAACAGCGGCGATCGCCCCGCTATTTCCGGCCGGTTCGCGGCGCAATCCAGGCCGCTGATTCGACGCTTCTGTGAGCAGCGTTACTGTGACGCTCATGTCACTCAAGGGCAAGACCATGTTTATCTCGGGCGCCAGCCGCGGAATCGGCCTGGCCATCGCCAAGCGTGCCGCGCAGGACGGCGCCAACGTCGCATTGGTGGCCAAGACGGCCGAGCCGCACCCCAAGCTGCCCGGCACGGTGTACACCGCCGCCAAGGAGCTCGAGGAGGCAGGCGGTCAGGCGCTGCCGATCGTCGGTGACGTCCGCGACCCGGACTCGGTCGAGTCGGCCGTGGCCAAGGCCGTCGAGCAGTTCGGTGGCATCGACATCTGCGTGAACAACGCGTCGGCGATCAACCTCGGGTCCATCTCCGAGGTGCCGATGAAGCGATTCGACCTGATGAACGGCATTCAGGTGCGCGGCACCTACGCTGTCTCCCAGGCGTGTATCCCGCACCTGAAGGGCCGGGAGAACCCGCACATTCTGACGCTCTCCCCGCCGGTTCTGCTCGGCAAGGAATGGCTCAAGCCGACGGCCTACATGATGGCCAAGTTCGGTATGACGTTGTGCGCGTTGGGTATGGCCGAAGAACTGCGCGAATTCGGCATCGCCTCGAACACGCTGTGGCCACGCACGCTGGTAGCCACCGCCGCGGTGCAGAATCTGCTCGGCGGTGAGGAGGCGATGGGCCGCGCGCGCAAGCCGGAGGTCTACTCCGATGCGGCCTACGTGATCCTCAACAAGCCCTCCCGCGAATACACCGGCAACACCCTGCTCTGCGAGGACGTATTGCTGGACTCCGGCGTCAGCGACTTGTCGGTCTACAACTGCGTACCGGGCGGCAAACTCGGCGTCGACTTCTGGGTGGACGGCGTCAACCCGCCGGGGTACTCCGGCCCGTAGCCGTGGCCGGCGCGGCGACTCCGGCGCTGGCGGCGTTGGTCGACGCGGGTGTGCCGCACGAGGTGGTGAAGTTCGACCACGACCCGCGCGAACGCTCGTTCGGCAGCGAGGCCGTGCAAGCGCTGACTTCCTCGGGCGCCGTGTCGCCGGAGCAGATCTACAAGACGCTGATCATCGCGATTCCCGACGGCCTGGCCGTCGCAATTCTGCCTGTGCCGGCGCGGCTCTCGCTCAAGGCGGTGGCCTCGGCGCTGAATGTCGGCAAAGCCACCATCGCCGATCAGCGCGCCGCCGAGCGGGCCACCGGCTACGTCTTGGGCGCGGTGTCTCCCCTCGGTCAGCGCACGCGGTTGCCGACCGTCGTCGACGCCGGCGCAATCGGCTGGGAGCGGATGTATGTGAGCGCGGGCCGCCGCGGCTGGGACGTCGCGCTGGCACCCGGCGACCTGATCGCGCTTACCGGCGCGGTGACCGCGCAGATTCTCAGCTGAGATCGACCACTAGAAGCCGGTATCCGAGATCAAGCTGCGGCATGGCGAGAAGATCGGTATGGCGACGCGCCCAGGAGCCATCGGCAAGGTCGGCGCTGAGCCGCTCTAATCCCTTTGCCAGCAACGCTTTCGGTGTCAGCGTGAGCATCGAGATCCCGGCTCGCACGGTCTCGTCGAGATAGGCACGAGGCCGGCGCCAGAAGGCTCCGCCGAATCCGTCGACACAATCGTGTGGGACGGGCACCGGCTGGACCGACACGTTGCCCAGCAGCGAAATCAGCGTGGAGATCGGCACCGCCAGACGCTCGTCGGTGTCTGCGGCGGCGGGCAGATATTCGCGCAGCAGCCAGAATTGGCGAAAGACGGTGTCATCCCAGGTGAAAATCACGACACGCTGACGGGCGACGCGGATCATCTCGAGAACTCCGGCGGCGAGGTCCGACCAGTGGTGCACGCTCAGCAGCGCGACAGACGCATCGACGGCATCCGTTCCGATCGGCAGGTTCTCGGCCACAGCCCGCACCGCAGGCGCGGCCCCGGCTGGGCGTTGCGTGATCATGACCGAGCTGGGTTCGACTGCGACAACGACGTTCGACGGCTCGTAGGAACCGGTCCCGGCGCCGATGTTCGCCACTGTCGCCATACCGCGCAGCGCTTGCTCGATGACGGCGCCGATCCGTGGATCAGGTTGGCGGGTAAGCGAATACGTTTGCCCGGCCCGGTCGTAGCGGATCACCGTCCCAGCATCGTCTGCACACTGTCGGCGAACGCGGCGGTGGTGAAGCAGATCGGCTCGGCGAATTCCTCCATGGTCAGCGCATCGTGCCAGCCGGCGTCGGCGGTGGCACGCAGCAGCGGCTTGGTCATCGCGATGGCGTGCGCCGGCATGGCAGCGACGCGGGCACACCACTCGTCGGCGGCGGCAAGCAGCTCGTGGTGCGCAACGACCTGCTGCACGAGTCCGAGCCGCTGCGCCTGATGGGCGTCGATGTGCTCGCCACGCAGGTAGTACGCCAACGCGCCCTGGTAGCCCAGCCGACGGGTCAACGCCCAGCTGGTGCCGACCTCGGGAAGCAGTCCGAGACGACCGAACGCGGGCACGATCACCGCACGCTCACTGGCGATGGCGAGGTCACAGGTCAGCGCCCAGGCCAGCCCGACGCCGGCCGCCGCCCCGTTGATCGCGGCGACGAAAATCGTGTCCGCCCCGGCAATCAGCCGGGCGATACCGCCGAACTCGCGACGGATCCAGCGCCAGACGTCGGCGACGCCTTCGGGGTTGCTCAGCTGTTCGGTGGCCGAACGCATCATCTTCAAGTCTCCGCCGGCGCTGAAGCCCGGGTCGGTGCCGGTGAGCACCACACTGCGAATGTCGTTGTCGGCCACGAGACCCTCGATCGCGCAACGTAACTGGCGCACCAACGGTGCCGAGAGCACGTTGAGCCGGTCGGGCTCGTCGAGAGTCACCACGGCCCGGTCGCCGCGATGCTCCACGCGTACCCGGCGCGGCGCCTCGGGATCGTCGCCGTCGGCGACCATGCCGGCGTACAGAGATTCTGCTGAGCTCATCACTCATCCTCCTCGATATCATTGGCCCGCAACACCATCCATGCGGCATCCGCGAACGTCTTGATCGCCCCGCGTGACATACGGGGTTCATCGCCGGCAATCCAATGCCGGCCGAATTCCTGTGCCGGGCCGAACCACAGCGCGGCGGTGACGCCGGCCTGCATGGGACGCAACACTCCGTAGGTGTGGTGTGGTTGCCACCAGTCCCGCACGGCGTTGAAGAACCCCATGTTCGCTTCGCGCAACTCGGCACTGCCCAACCGGTCGCCCAGCAGTAAGGCCGCCTCGCCACGGTTGGCAGCCACCCAACGCAGATGGTGGGCAACGCCGCCGCGAATCCCGTCTTCCGCGGTCTGCTGTCGGCGCAGCATCGCCACGAAACTCCCCTGGTACTCGCTCATCACCTGCGCGTAGACGGCGGCCGCCAATGCGGGCTTGTCCGTGAAGTGGTGGTAGAGCGCCCCGACGCTGACGTCGGCGTCCCGCCGGATCTCGTCGAGCGTCGCGGCGATAGCGCCGTCCGCGGCGAACCTGCGGCGGGCCGCCTGCATCAAGCGGCTTCGCGTATCGCTGGTCGCTGCTCTCGGCATGAGGATTACTCTAACTTAACAGAGGAATCCTCGGTATAGCCCGTGGCGATGCCGCGTTACCGGCCCGGGGAATAGGGTTTGGACATGATCCGCGCCGGCGACGATGCAGAGCGCACCGACGAGAAGGAGCGGCACCCATGAGCACGGCATTGGTGGTAGGCGGCGGGCCCAACGGGCTCGCAGCAGCCGTGTCCCTTGCAGCCGAGGGCGTGCAGGTCACCGTCCTCGAGGCAGCCGACGAGGTCGGCGGTGGCGCCCGCAGCAGCGAGGCAATCCTTCCCGGCCTCTTGCACGACCACTGCTCGGCGATCCACCCGATGGCCGTCGGCTCGCCGTTTCTCAGCAAACTCAACCTGGACCGCTACGGCCTCACCTGGTGCTGGCCGGATATCGACTGTGTCCACCCGCTCGACGGCGGCAGCGCCGGCGTGCTGCACCGCTCGGTTGAGCAGACCGCGGCCGGCCTCGGCCCCGACGGCTCTCGGTGGCAGCGCGCGTTTGGCTACTCGGCGTCGCGTTTCGACGCGCTCAACGAGGACATCATGGGCCCGCTGCTGCGACTCCCGCACCACCCGCTGATGCTGGCCAGGTTCGGCGCGCCGACCGTACTTCCGGCGTCCACCTTCGCCCGGCTGTTCCGCACCGACGAGGGGCGGGCTTTGTTCGGTGGCGTTGCTGCCCATGCCTTTCGGCCGCTGCACTACCCGATGACTTCCGCGATCGGGATGGGCATCATCGCCGCCGGCCATCGGCATGGTTGGCCGGTCGCCGAAGGTGGCTCGCAATCGATCACCAACGCGATGGTGGCGCTGCTGGGCGAACTGGGCGGCAAGATCGAGACCGGTGTCCCGGTCCGGACCGCATCACAACTGCCGCCCGCCGACGTGACGCTTTTCGATCTCGCGCCCGAACCCGTCGCGGGCATCCTCGGCGATCGGCTGCCCGGCCGAATCTCGCGCGCCTTCAGCAAGTTCCGGCGTGGGCCGGGTGCATTCAAGGTCGACTTCGCCGTCGACGGCGGCGTGCCCTGGACGAACCCGTACGCGCATCGGGCGGCCACCGTGCACGTGGTTGGCACCTACGCCGAACTCGCCGCCACCGAGCGGGATATCCACGCAGGACACATGCCTGGGCGGCCGTTCGTGTTGGTCGGGCAGCAATACCTGGCCGATCCGCAGCGATCGGTCGGCGGCGTTCACCCAGTCTGGACGTATGCCCATGTGCCCAATGGCTTTTCGGGCGACGCGACCGCGGCAATAACCGCTCAGATCGAGCGGTTCGCACCCGGCTTCCGGGAACGCATCGTCGGCCAGGCAGTCCGCTCGACGACGCAAATGGCCACCTACAACCCCAACTACGTCGGCGGCGACATCATGACCGGCTCCAAGGACATCCGTCAGCTGACCTTTGGACCGCGAACGACGCTGTCGCCGTATAGTATTGGCCTTCCCGGTATGTATATCTGCTCGGCGGCCACTCCCCCCGGCCCCGGCGCCCACGGCATGTGCGGAGCCAACGCGGCCCGATCCGCACTCGCCCATCTCAATAGCGGTAAAAGCCCTCGCCGGTCTTGATGCCGAGCTTGCCGGCATCAACGTAGGACTGCAATAAGTCCCGCGGGCCCTTCGGCAGCTGTGGGAACTCGTCGAGGTAGTGGTTTTCGATGTCGAGAGCGACGTCGAGGCCAACCAGGTCCATCAACTGAAAAGGACCGGCCGGCGCGCCCAAGTTGAGCTTGTACATTCCGTCCACGTCTTCCGGACGGGCCACCCCCTCGGCGACCACCGCCAGCGACTCACGCTTGATCGCCGCCCACACCCGATTGAAAATGAAGCCGGTGCACTCTTTGCGCGCCTCGAAGGGGTAGACGCCGAACTCGGGTAGCACGGCCAACAGGGTGTCGAGCAGGCCGCGGTCGGTCTCGCCGTCCGACATCAGGTCGAGGCCGTTGATCTCCGGCGGCAGGTAGAAGTGCGTGTTGCACAGCCGCGTCTTGTCGCGCACCTTCTCGGCCATCAGTCGCGAGGGGTACGACGACGAGTTGGTCGCGAAAATGGTGTCTGACGGGGCTGACTTGTCGATGTCGCCCCACAGCGGAATCTTGATCTCGAGTTTTTCGGGGGCCGACTCCACCACCAGCCACGCGCCGTCCAGCGCCTCGGCCAGCGATGTCGTGGTGGTCGCGATGCCCGGTTCACCGAAGCCGCGATTCTCGATGACTCTCGGAAGGGTCTCGGCCACATACTGTTTCGCGGCTGCCAGCTGCTCGTCGCGGCGGGCGCCGATTCGCACGGTTCCGCCACGGCTGGCGAACATCAGCGCGATACGCCGGCCCAGCGTCCCTGCGCCGATCACCGCGACCGGACGGTTCCGGATGTCATCGAATGTGTATGTATACGAGGCACTCACACACGCATGCTAAGTCCCCGTCGCAAGCCCGGAACCATCGCCGACGAACAAAGTTGTGCGGACCGTTGTTCGCGGCCGACAACTAGAGCAGCGTGGCTTGTTCGGGCTGCGGCTCGGCCGGCTCCAGCAGCTCTGGCCCGTTGTTTCGGACGTTGTTGACCAGTGTTGAGATCTCCCGCATTTCGATGCCGTCGACGCTCGGCGGAGCGGCCAGGAAGTCGAGGTCGGGCGGAGCGTCGGGGTCCAGCCAGCGATCCCAATCCCGCTCGGGCACGATCAACGGCATCCGGTCGTGGATCTTGGCGAGCCCGCCGACGGCGTCGGTGGTGATGATGGTGCAACTCAGCAGCGGCGTCTCGTCCTTTGCGGCCTTCCATACCGACCACAGCCCGGCCATGAACAGCATCTCGCCGTCGGTGCGGTGCAGAAAGAACGGTGTCTTGCGGGCCTTCTTACCGGAGTCGGTATCGCCGTTGGCGCGCCATTCGTAGTAGCCGTCCATCGGGATCAGGCAGCGTCTG
>NZ_JBAPMI010000143.1:0-7339 GCF_049278535.1 Mycobacterium sp.
GCTCGGTGCGACCCCCGGGGGGTCCCGGTGCGATCGGCACGGGTGTGCCCGGCAGGTCGGGTTGGACCTGGCCCGGCCGCCCGGCGATCGGAATTCCGGGGGTCGGGGGAAGCCCGTTGGGGTTCGGCGCCGACGACGCGATATCGGGCGATGCCGGGTACGGCCCATTGGGACCGAACGGACCCTGTTGCTGGTTGACGCCCGCACACGGCATCGGGTTGCCCGGCCGCGGCAGCAATTCCGGCGGCGGCGCGTACGAGCACGGCGTTCCAGGCGGGACGGCCGGACCTGGGTGATCCGCGGTGCCCTCCAGCAACTGAGGCGCCGGGGGCGGGGCACCGTTCGGGAACCGGGTGCCGTTCGGGTCGGGGAACTTGGCCGCCGGCAGACCGGCACTGCGCCAGAAGTCCTCGGGGTCGATTCCACGCTTCTTGAACGCGGCGTCCACCCACGGCTGCAGGATCCAGGGCGGCAGCAGGTTGGTCAGCTGGACCTTGAAGTACGGCCCGGACGCCACCGTTTCGTTGAGGCCGGTAACAGTCTTGCCGATGATCTTGAGGATTGACGCCAGATCGTCCTTGCGCTTGTCCAACAAATCGCTGACCGTGCGCAGCTGCTCCAGCACGTGGTTCAGGTTCGGGTTGTCGTTGATCAGGTTCTCCACTTGCGCCGAGAAAGCCGACACATTGCTCAGCAGCGCGCTGATCGCCCGGCTCCGCTCGTTGAACGCGGCCAGCAGGTTGTTGGAGTTGACGAACAGCCGGTCGACCTGCTGGCTCCGGTCGCCCAGGATGCTGGCGATCTGGTTGGCCTGCGCGAGCAGATGGGTGATCTGCTCGTCGCGCTTGCCGATGGTGTCGGAGAACTTCGCCACCCCGTCCAGCGCCGCGCTCAGATGCGGGTAGGTCTGATCGATGGTCTGCGACAACACATTCAGCGACTGCTTGACGGTGTCGATGTTCCAGCCGGCCGCGGCCTTGGTGACGTCGAAGAACGCGTCGTAAATCTGGTAGGGAGTGGTGCTCTGACCCAGGGCCAACATGCCATTGGGCCGCAACGTCTGGGTGCCGAGCGGCTCGATCTCGAGCACCTTCTTACCCAGGATGGTGTCGGTCTTGATCGCCAGCCGGCTCTCGGTGCCGATGGTTTGGCTGCCGGTCGAGAATCTCATCACCACGTGGTCGCCGGCAAGCTCAATGCCCTCGACTTTACCGACGTCCACACCGGCGATCCGCACCTTGTCGCCGTTGTTCAACTGGCCGCTGTCGGTGAATTGGCCGTAGTAAACGGGCTGGGCGACCAGCATGGGCACGCTTGTGATGGTCTGCCCGACAAGCACGACCAGAACCGTCACGATCAGGCCCATCAGGCCGATCCGCTTCCGGTTGGCGGGTTCCAGCGTTCTCATTGCGGCGTGCACCTACCCGTCGGCTGCGACCAGATTCGGACCGTGCGAACCGGGCCGCCGGCCTGGAGTCCGTTGGTCTTCAGCGTGAGGTCACACAAGTAGAAGTTGACCCAGTCGCCGTAGTTACCGGTGGCATTACCCACGATGTTCATCCCGACCGGTGTGCGCTTGAGCTGGTCGTCGTACAGGTCTTTTTGGTCGACAATGCCCTGCTGAATCGGCTCGAGGTAGTTCAGCGTCTTGTGCAGCAGCGTCCGGTTGTCGGCGAGCAAGTCGGCCACCGTTCCCGCGCCGTTGCTGATATTCGCGATGCCGGCCGCGAACGGCTCGGCATGGTCGTTCAGACCGCTGATCAACTTCTCGAAGTTGTCGACGGTCTCGTCAAAGTCCTTGCGGTGCTTGACCGTGGTGTCCAACACGATGTTGAGGTTCTTGACTACCTCGCCGATCGCCTCGTCGCGCTCGGCGATACGCGAGGTCAGTTGCGCGGTCTGGTCGAGGATGTCGTTGATGGTGCCGCCCTGACCCTGGAAGACGGTGATGATCGCGGTCGCGATGTTGTTGACCTTCTCCGGGTCGAGAGCCCGGAACAATGGCTTGAACCCACCGATCAACGCGTCCAGATCCAGCGCCGGTGAGGTGTGCGCCAGCGGGATGTATCCGTTGGCCGGAAGCACCCGATCAGAACCCTCACCGTCGCCGCGTTTGAGCTCGAGGTACCGGTCACCGATCAGGTTGAGGTAACGCACCTGCGCGGTGGTGGACTGGTACAGCGGGACTGAGTGGTCGACGTCGAAATCGACCCGCACCCGGTGGCCGCCCTCGACCAGCTTGATGTCCTTGACCTTGCCGATCTCCACACCGGATGCCCGGACGAACTGGCCGGACCGCAGCCCGCTGACGTTGTTGAACTCCGCGGAGTAGCTAGAGGTCCGGTCGAAGCGCATCTGACCGAAGACCACCACGATGAGCGCGGTGAAGAGCAGCAACACCGTAGCGGCGATGCCGAGCCTGACAAGGGTTCCGGTAATTTTCATGGGTTGATCGTTTGGTCCCCCATTTGGCGGCCCCACACGTACTCAACGGCGTACGGCGAGCCGGTGTCGACATGGTTGTACGGAGCGAGGCTGTTACCGGTGTCCATGACCAGCGTGGGTGCGGGCCACAGCTCACGGGTGATGGTCTGCCAGCACCCCGGCGCGCCGCCCGGCCCACCGTGCCCGTTCACCCGCGGCAGGTTATCCGGATAGACGTACGGGTTCGGCGCTCCACCGACCACTCCGGCCAGGGCTGCCAGCCCTCCGGTCGCGAGGGTGATGCCGAGCCCGGGCAGGCCCAGGGCCAGCCCCAGTCCGGAGAATATTTCGGTCTCGGACCGTAGCGAATAGCCGTTGGCGCCACCGGCGAACGCCGCGACCTTCGGTTCACCATCGTGCAGGTTGCGGACGGAGCAGAACAGCTCCGGGCTGTAAGTGTCCAGCAGCTGTGCCGACGGCACCAGGTCCTTGGCACCCCGCGCCAGATACGGCCCGCCCTTGTTGAAGATTTCGGCGCCGGTCGCGCCGAAGCCGGCAGCCGCCAGCAGGGCCCGATCCAGATCCTTCTCCTGCGCGTGCACCGTGTGTGCCGTCGTCGACGCGTTGTTCAAGAAATCGAACAGATCGGGAGACGCGTTCGCGTAGGTGTCGCCCAGCACCGCCAGCTGCTGAATGTCGTGCCGGATGATCGGCATCCGCGGATTGACTTCGTCCAGCGCTGCACTGCCGTTGATGATCGACTGACCGAATTTGTCGCCCAGGCCGCTCAACGCCTGCGCCGCCGCACTCAAGGTGAGGTTGACCTTGACCGGGTCCACCTTCTCCGCGATCGACGTGATGGTCTGGAACAGCGTGTTTATTTCCGTCGTCACCGACCGGGCGTCGATCACGTTTGACGGCGTAATCCGCTGTGGCACTGGGTGTTCCGGCGCGGTCATCGACACGTACTTCTCACCGAACACGGTGGTGGCCACGATCCGCGCCTCCACGTTGGCCGGTATCAGATGCATATACTTCGGGTAGACGTCTAAGACGAACTTGACCGCAGACTTGCCGTCCCGTTCGACCTGGTCGATCTTGTCCACCCGGCCGATCTGCACGCCGTTATAGGTGACCTTCGAACCGGGATCCATCACCAGACCGGCCCGGTCGGACAGCATGGTCAGCTTCGTCTTGTCGGTGAAGTCACCCTTGTACTGCAGGAAGACCAACC
The DNA here is from genome assembly GCF_049278535.1 of Mycobacterium sp. GTDB lineage: Bacteria > Actinomycetota > Actinomycetes > Mycobacteriales > Mycobacteriaceae > Mycobacterium. Next base: position 3,659 of record NZ_JBAPMI010000143.1, read on the forward strand.
ACAGCACGAGGGCGAAAATCAGGAAGACAACGACACCGGCCACCCGATAGGGCTGGAACGGCGCTTTGTTGATCTTCCCTCGTGGACTCGTCATGGCCGCCTACACCGTGAAGTTGAAGTTCGGATTGACGCCGTAGAGCGCCATCTCGGCACACAGGATCACTACGGGATTCGCAACCAGCGAGAAGCGCATCGAGCGGCCGACCGCCTCGCCCACACCGACCGGGCCGCCGCTGGCGTTGTAACCGTAATAGCAGTGCGACAGCATCACCACCGCGGCGATGATGATCACCTCTACGAACGACCAGAACACGTCGTCGGGTCGCAGGAACGTTCGGAAATAGTGCTCGTAGGTACCCGAAGTCTGCCCGTACAAAAAGGTCGTGACGATCTGCGGCGAGAGGAACGACAGGATCAGGCCGACGGAGTAGAGCGGGATGATCACGACAAGTCCGGCCAGCATCCGGGTCGACACCAGGTAGGCCGTCGACTTGACGCCCATCACTTCCAGCGCGTCGATCTCCTCGCTGATCCGCATGGCGCCGAGTTCGGCGGTGGCGCCGGCGCCGACGGTGGCGGCCAGCGCGATGCCGGTGACGATGGGGGCGACCAGGCGGACGTTGATGAACGCAGCGACGAACCCGAGCAGGGTCTCAATACCGATGTGGCCCAACGACGCCAGACCCTGGATCGCGACCAGCGAACCGGCCGACATCGTGACGAAACCGATGATCACGGCGGTGCCACCGATGACGGCCATCGCGCCGGTGCCCATGCCGACTTCGGCGATCAGGCGCAGGATTTCTTTGCGGTAGCGGGTGAGCGCCCACACCATGTCGCGGACGCCGGTGATCGCGAACCAGCCGATCTTGCCGGCCTCGTCGAGCGGTCGGGTCGCGGACTCGCCGTACTTGCTGAGTGTGGCGGACGCCCGTGGGAAGCGGCCGCGCAATACCTGAACCGTTGACATATCAGAAACCCGTTCCGAATCGAACACCGATGGTGGTCAGCACGACGTTCACCGCGAACAGCGCGACCACGCACAGCACCACGGTTTCGTTGACCGCGGTGCCCAGCCCCTTGGAGCCACCACTCACCGTCAGCCCGCGGTAGCAACCGACCAGCCCGGCGATGAGCCCGAAAGCCAGCGCTTTGATCGTTGCGATGACGACCTCGGGCAGGCCGGTGACGAGGGTCAGCGTGGCCAGATAAGCCCCAGCGGAGACGTGCTGCATGTAGACGCCGAACAGGAAACCGCCCACCAGGCCGACCATGCTGACCAGAGCGTTGAGCAGCATCCCGCACAGGGCACAGGCCAGCACCCGGGGAACCACCAGCCGGTGGATCGGGTCGATGCCAAGCACTTCCATCGCGTCGATCTCCTCGCGGATGGTGCGCGCACCGAGGTCTGCACAAATGGCTGTCGAGACCGCCCCGGCGATCACCAGCACGGTGTTGATCGGACCGATCTGGGTGATCACGGCGATCCCCGCTCCTGCGCCCGAGATGTCAGCGGCGCCGACCTGGATCAGCAGGATGTTGAACGTAAAGATGAAAAGCGCCGTCACCGGCACCGACACCGCCATCGTCGGCAGGAGTGCCACCCGCAGGATGAACCAGCACTGCAGGATGAATTCTTTCCACTGAAATGGAGTGCGGAACAACGCTTTTCCGGTAAGCACACACATCCGGAAGAAGCCACCGACAAGGACCAGCGGTGGGCCGAGCTGATCCCGAAGGTAATCGGTGACACGTGGCTGCGTCGTGGTCACTGGCACCCCCTTCCAGCGCGACCCTGGGCCTCGCGGGGGAGCGGCGAAATGTCTCGCACCGCTCCTCCTTGCCCCGACCCTAGGTGTGTGATCTCCGTCTCCCTACCGGTTGGTAGTAAGGCGGACCACAGGACTGTACCCGATGGGATCGTGGGCTTGCATGGCATCGGCGTTATTAGCCTTTCGTCAATTTGACCTGCGGGTTCATTGTTATGTCAGCTTCCGCTGTCCTACGTTGGATCCGTTGACGCTGAGGAGCTTTGAGCCTCAGGCGAAGCCGCGTAGCGGGTCCGTAATTCGGTCTTCAACACCTTGCCCGCTGGGTTGCGGGGCAGTGCGTCGACGATCTCCAGGCCCTTAGGGTGCTTGTAGCGCGCGAGCCGCTCGTTGAGAAACTCGCCGAGATCCTCGATACGCAGGCCACTTTCCGTTACCGACGCGATCGCGATCGGCACTTCGCCCCATTTCTCGTGCGGACGACCGATGACGGCGACCTCCACGATCTCCGGATGACTGGCGAGGACGTTCTCCACCTCCGCGCAGTAGATGTTCTCTCCGCCGGAGATGATCATGTCCTTCTTCCGGTCGACCACCCACACGTAGCCTTCGTCGTCCATGCGGACCAGGTCACCGGAGTGGAACCAGCCGCCGTGGAACGCCTCGGCGGTCGCTTCCGGGTTGTTCCAGTAGCCGCTCATCAATGTGGGTGCGCGGTAGACGATTTCACCGACCTCCCCGATAGGCACATCGTTCATGTCCTCGTCGACCACGCGGGCCGCCACGGTCGGAATCACCTTGCCGACCGAACCGAGCTTCCTGATCGCGTCCTCGCCGAGCAACATGCATGTGACCGGCGACATCTCGGTTTGACCGAAGGCGGCCAGAATCTGCGACCCGGGGAAGGTTTCCGACATCTGGCGCAGCAGCGTATCCGACGCCGGCGCGGCCCCCCAAGAGATCACTCGCAGCTTCACGTCGCGTGGATTCGCCTGCTGCGCACTACATACCGCCTGCCACTGAGCGGGGACCAGGAAAATCCCGGTGACCTTTTCGGCGGCGAGGACATCGAGCAGATGTCCGGGATCGAATGCGCCGAGCGGATGAATCACCGTGGGCAGACCCATCAGCATTCCGGTTAATAGGTTGCCTATTCCGGCAATATGGAAAAACGGGACTCCGATGAAGCCGATGTCATCGGCGGCGAAGCCGTGCGTGTAGAGGTTGGCCGTCGTCTGACAGGACAGGTTGGTGTGGGTCAGCACCGCACCCTTGGGCCGGCCGGTGGTGCCCGAGGTGTACATGATCAGAGCCGGTGAATCGTTCGGTACGTCCGCCGGCCGGGCCGGATCGCCCGGCTCGTTCAGCAAGTCCTCGTATGCCAGCAGGCCCTCGTCGGCCGAGTCGCCGGCGACCACAATCGTGCTCAGCACGGAGGTGATGCCGCGGACGCCGGCCGCAACCGGCGCAAGCACCGGCTCGGTGATCACCACCCGGGCCTCGCAGTCCTCGACCAGGAAAGCGATCTCCGGCGGCGTGAGTCGGAAGTTGACCGGCACGGCAATGGCGCCGATCATGTTGGCCGCCAGCACCGACTCGACGAACTCGGTCCGGTTCAGCATCAAGATCATCACCCGGTCGCCAAAGCCAACCCCTCGGCGGCTCAGGCTGCCGGCCAGCGCAGCCACCCGGCGGCGAAGCTCCGACCAGGTGACGGTGTTGCCCAGAAATCGCAATGCGGGAGCGCCCGGCTGCATCAATGCGTGCCGTTCGAGTTGATTGACCCAGTTCTGTCGGCGCGCCAAATACGGCTGCTCTAAAAAGGCTCCGTCGGCGTCCGTCCCGTGAGCTCCGTGGCCGGTCAACTGCGCGGTCAACTGGTCGCTCCCCTTCTCGTTGCTAAGCCATGTGC
>NZ_JBAPMI010000144.1:0-5387 GCF_049278535.1 Mycobacterium sp.
CTCGGTGGCCGTGCCGATCGCTGAGGGGTGCGAGCGGGCGGCCGGTCGCGGCGCGGTCTGTCCGGTGGCGGGCTCATGACGCGCGCGCAGACGTTTCCAGGCGGGCTCCCCTGGCCCAGTCGACCGCGTTCATCAGCTTCTTGCCCGGTGCCTGCACCTGGCCCAGCCGTATCGGGTGCGAGGCGGTGCCGACCCGTACGCTGCGCCGGTCAACGTGAATGTCGCCGGGCGACAGCGGCTTTGGCAGGTTCTGCCCGTCGGTGTCGATATACACCGGCCCGAGTTTGACCCGTAGGTCGCCGATCATCGTCCACGCTCCGGGGTTGGGAGTGACGGCGCGAATCCGCCGCTCGACGACTTCTGCCGGGAGGTCCCAACGCACCCGGGCGTTTTCGACGGTGATCTTCGGCGCAATGCTGACACCGTCCGTCGGCTGCGCCACGGGTGTCAATGCCCCGTCGGCAATGCCGTCCAGCGTGGTCGACAGCAGCGTAGCCCCCGAAATCGCCAGCCGGTCAAGCAGATCCCCCGCGGTGTCGATCGGGCGCACCGACTCGGTAACCACGCCGTACACCGGCCCGGAGTCCAAGCCGGATTCGATCTGGAACGTGGTCGCCCCGGTAACGGTGTCGCCGGCGGCGATCGCCGCCTGGACCGGGGCCGCCCCCCGCCAGGCGGGCAGCAACGAGAAGTGCAGGTTGACCCAGCCGCGCACCGGCACCGCAAGAAGGTCGTCGCGGAGCAAGGCACCGAAGGCCACCACCGGACAGCAGTCGGGCTGCAACTCCGAGAGCTCGGCGACGAATTCCGGAGAGTTGGGCCGGTCCGGGCGTAGTACCGGGATGCCCTGCTCAAGAGCCAGGCGAGCAACCGGCGACGGGTGTGGCGTGCCATGCCGGCCGGAGGCGGCGTCCGGCCGGGTGAGCACCGCGATCACGTCATGACGGGGCGAATCGATCAGACTGCGCAGCGCGGGCAACGCGGGTTCGGGGGTACCGGCAAAGACGAGACGCACCGGACCAGTGTAGGAAGGTGGTTCACTGCTCGTCGTCGGCCAGGCGCGGGATCAGGCCACCGGCCAGGACATCCTTGACTTGTCGCGACGAAAGGCGGTGCCGCACAGTAAAAGATGAATCCTTGGTCACGTTCTCGACCTGCAGAGTGTCCTTATCGGCCAGCGTGTCGCGCACGCCGGCGATGCGCAGCGAGTCATCCTGATCGATGCTGTCGTAGTCGTCGGGATCGTCGAACTCGACCGCCAAGACACCGAAGTTGGCCAGGTTCTGCCAATGAATTCGGGCGAATGACTTGGCGATGACCACCTGCAGGCCGAGGTGACGCGGGGCAATCGCGGCGTGCTCCCGCGAGGAACCCTGACCGTAATTTTCGCCGCCGACGATGATGTGACCGGTGTCTTCGGCCTCCTTGGCCCGCTCGGGATACGACTCGTCGATCTGGGTGAAGCTGAACATCGCGAGCTTGGGAATGTTCGATCGGAATGGCAGCGCCCGGGCGCCGGCCGGCGAGATCTCGTCGGTAGAGATGTTGTCGCCGACCTTCAGCAGCACCGGCGCCTCGATTTCGTCGGGCAGCGGTGAAAGCTCCGGCAGGCTGGAGACGTTGGGCCCCTTGACCGGCTCGATCTTTTGCGCCTCGTCGGCGTCCAGCGGCGGCACGAGCATCGCGGTGTTCACCGACGACTGCTGCGGCAGATCCAGCTTCGGATAGTCCACCTTGTTGTCGCGCGCCCAGTCGCGTGGATCGGTGATCACGCCCGTCAGTGCCGATGCCGCAGCCGTTTCGGGTGAACACAACCAAACAGAATCCTCTTTGGTGCCAGAGCGGCCGGGAAAGTTGCGGGGCATCGTGCGCAGTGAGTTGCGGCCGGTGGCGGGGGCCTGGCCCATGCCGATGCATCCCATGCATCCGGCTTGATGAATGCGGGCGCCGCCGATCACCAATTCGGTGGTTGCGCCCATCTTGGTGAGATCGGTCAAGATCTCTCGCGACGTCGGGTTGATGTCGAAGCTGACGTCCGGCGCCGTCTGCCGTCCTGCCACCATTGCGGCGGCGATCGCGAAATCGCGCAGACCTGGATTGGCACTCGATCCGATCACCGCTTGGGCGATTTCCTCGCCGACCACCTCGCGCACCGGCACCACGTTTCCCGGCGACGACGGCTTGGCGATCAGCGGCTCGATTTCGGATAGGTCAATCGATTCGTCGACGTCGTAGTCGGCGTCGTCGTCGGCAATCAGTTCAACCCAGTCGTCCTCACGGTCCTCGGCCCGCAGAAAGTCGCGGACCGTCTCATCGCTAGGGAAAACCGTTGTGGTAGCGCCAAGTTCGGCCCCCATGTTTGCGATGACGTGGCGGTCCATCGCGGTCAGGCTGTCCAGCCCCGGCCCGTAGTACTCGATGATCCGGTTCACCCCACCCTTGACGTCGTGGCGGCGCAACATTTCCAGAATCACGTCTTTGGCCGAACACCATTGCGGCAGTTCGCCTTCGAGCCGCACGCCCCAGACTTCTGGCATCCGGATGTGCAGCGGTCGACCGGTGATGGCCAGCGCGACCTCCAGCCCGCCAACGCCGATCGCCAGCATGCCCAGCGAACCCGCGGCCGGGGTGTGTGAATCCGAGCCGACCATCGTCTTGCCGGGAATTCCGAACCGCTGCATGTGCGTCGGATGCGAGACCCCGTTGCCGGGCTTGGAGAACCACAGCCCGAATCGCTGCGCGGCGGTGCGCAGATATTCGTGGTCCTCGGCGTTCTTCTCATCGGTCTGCAGCAGGTTGTGGTCGACGTATTGCACGCTCACTTCCGTGCGAGCACGATCGAGCCCGAGCGCCTCCAACTCCTGCATGACCAGCGTGCCCGTCGCGTCCTGGGTCAGCGTCTGGTCGATGTGCAGAGCGATTTCTTCGCCCGGCGTCATCTCGCCGGATTCCAAGTGGGACTCGATCAGCTGGCGAGCGACGTTGAGCGAAGACATAGCGAAGTTCCTAAGCGACGTGAAAATCAACCGTCACCAAGACATACCCCGATATGTCAGCGCCCATACGTCGGGCGCGCGGGACTAACCGACGTTGATCTTCGTCTTCTCGTCGATGGTCATCGTCGCCGGCAGCGCCTTGTCGATCTGGTCCGGCAGGCAGTCCGCGTTGAGCTCCAGCAGATAGATGTTGTCCTTGCCATTGATGACGACCACCTTGTCGGCGACCGCCTTGTCTTGGCCGTCTTGCGTCCAGGTGCCGCCCAACTGGAAGGCGGGGAAACCGCCCAGGTTGTCCTCACTGCCGTCGCCCATTTGCTTGAAACCGGGCAGGTTCTTGGTTGCGCCGGCGGCGAGTTCGATCAGTTTCTGCGGGTCTACATCGCCGTCGAGCTTGGACAGTGTCGCCACGATGCTGGGGGGGTATTTGGCAGCCTCCGGACCGTTGTCGACGATGGCCCAGTAGGCCGTAGCCGGGGTGTCGGGTCCAGCGTCGGCCCAGCCATCCGGGATCGGCAGGTCGACGGCAGGCGCGCCGGGGTCACCCTTGTGAACCGGTGTCGCGGTGATGTGGCTCTGGTCGAAATAGCTGGCGATCGTCGGGTTGGGCCCCTGCGCGGTGATGCGAGGCGCCACCTTCGACTGCGGCTTGGCAGCTGTGGTCGAAGTGGCCGCGCTTCCCGTGGCGGACGTCTTGCCCGGCGCATTGTGGCTGCTCGGCGACGACCCACATCCGGCTACGCCGATGGCCACCGCGACAATCGCGATCGTCGCACCGCCGCTTAATGCTGTCCGCTTCATTCAACTAGCTCCTGTCGATCGGGCTTCGCCACGGGACAAAATTACGGCGCTTTCCCGACCCAGCCTAGATCGCCCTGTTCAGCGGCCGCGATCGACGCGTTTTCGCCGATGTTTCCGGTTTGCGGCGACCGCATGCTGACTAGCATGAGCGAATTTGATCCACGCGCGGATACGCCCCTGGTGGACTGGAGCGAACTAGGCGTGATCAGGCCGCCGCCTCCGTGAGTTCGCGGCGGTCGAAGCCGTTGTGGGACACCCGCCATGACGCGAAGCCATCACCCGCGACATGCAGCGTGATGACGGGATCGCAGGCGCATTCCTCGATGTGATGTGGGTGCACATCGTCGATGGGGACGATATGGATTTCACGGGGCCCGATCCAGCCAGTCCACCAACGGCTGCCGGGACAGTCACACCCGATCTCCGTGCAGTGGACGGGATCGATGATCATGCCGACCGCTGCCTGGGCCAAGCGTCGATGAACTGGTCCATGACGGCATCCCATTGCATGGCCCGGATCTCGTCGTCGGCGGCGCGGGCTTGCCGCAGATGCTCGCGCACGAACATCAAGCAGCGCCCGATTCGGGCGGCATCCGTGATTGTTGTTGCCATAGCGAACCTCCCTCGACACGGGAAAGAACGACCGGTTGGCGTCGTCGGCGCTCGGCCAGCAATCGAATCGTCGCATGAAAACCCCGGACTTCGCTTGCCGACACACGATGCACAGCCGAGTCATCTAGCCGATGTGCAGTGGGTCGATCTGCACCCGGACCGGCTCGTGAGCCTGGCGGGCGCTGACCACAGCGACGCTGCGCCGCAGCTCCGCCGCCAAGGCCAAGCCCTGCTCGCGGCGCACCCGCACCAGCATCCGGACCACCACGGCATCGGCCGCGATTCCGGGTGGTCGGCGCGCGCCTACCGGCAACGGCACCGGGCCGAGCAGCTCGGCGCTGTCCGGCAGCCGGATTTCCCCGAGCAACGCCGTCACCGCCTCCCGAGGACCGTCGAGAGCGGCCATGTGCGCACTTGGCGGCAGGGCAACTTCGCTGCGAGCCGCCAACTCGGCCCCGGCATGGCCGACCGGATCCCAGCGAATCAGCGCCTGCACGGTCGGGACCGATGCCTCAGCGACGGCCACCACCACCCCGCCGGCGTCGTGGGACCGCACCAACGCCGCGGCGGCCATCCACCGACGCAGGGTGTCCTCGGCCGCACGCAGATCCTGACGCCCCAGCAGCGCCCAGCTGTCCAGCAACAGCGCCGCCCCGTAGCCGTCGGCTGCGTGCGGTTCGGCGCCGGGCGTGGCCACCACCAAAGCCGGGCGACCCTCGACCTCGGACACCATCGCTTCGCCGGCCGAGGTGATCACCGTCGTGCCGGGAAACGCACGGCCGAGTTCTTCGGCGGTCCGCCTCGCGCCGACGACGACGGCGCGCACCGCGTCCGACCCGCAGCGGGTGCAGCGCAGCGCGGCGTCGGCCCGGCCGCACCAACGGCATACCGGGGCTGTCCCGTCGCGGTCGTCCAACGAAAGCGGACCGGTGCACTGCCGGCAGCGGGCTATCGCCCGGCAGCGCGCGCAGGCAAGCG
>NZ_JBAPMI010000145.1:0-15280 GCF_049278535.1 Mycobacterium sp.
GGCCAAGGCCGCGGCGGCGGAGGCGGCGGTCGGCTGCGGACGCACCGCCGTGCAGGTGCACGGCGCGTTGGGGCAGACCTGGGAGCACGACATGCACTTGTACCTGCGGCATGCGTGGCAGGGCGCCTCGACGCTCGGCGACAGCCGGGCGCTCTACCACGCGGTCGGCCGCCGCTTCGCCGGGAGTGCCGCATGATGCGCGCTGACGCCGGCACCGACCTGCTCGCGGAATATGCGGCCTGGCTGACGAATTTCCTGCCGAGCGACTACTACGAGCGCTATCGCGAATACCGCTGGGACATTGAGCTTCGTCGGGGTCATCAACGCGCCGCGTTCGAGGCGGGATGGCTGCAGCCGACTTGGCCGCCCGAGCACGGTGGTCGATCGCTGGGCTTGGCCGAAGCAATGGAGATCCGCCTCGAGGCGGCCATCCGATCGGCGCCCAAACTGCCCAACGTCGCCGGGCCAGGGGTCGCCGCGCCCGGCATCCGCCAGTTCGGCACGCCCGAGCAAATCGACCGTCTCCTGGTGCCGTTGCTGCGCGGCGACGAGTGGTGGGCACTGGGCATGTCCGAGCCCGAAGCCGGCTCCGACTTCGCCGGCCTGCGCACGCGTGCCGTGCGCGACGGTGACGTGTTCCGAATCAAGGGCAGAAAGATCTGGACCACCCAGGCGCACCAGTCACGATGGTGCACACTGTATGCCCGCACCGATCCAGACGCACCCAAGCACCGCGGAATCTCCTGCCTGATACTCGATCTCGAATCCCCCGGGGTGACCATCGAACCCATCCGGATGGCATCGATCTCCGACGAGACCTTCTGTGAAGTCATCCTCGATGATGTCGAGATCCCCGCCGACAGCCTGCTCGGACCCGTCAACGGCGGATGGCAGGTCGCGATGTCGTCGCTCAACCATGAGCGGCAGATGATCTGGATCATGAACTGGGTCGAGATCCAGCGCGGCCTGAGCTCGGTGCGGGATTCCCAAGCCACCCAAGACGATTACGCCTCCGGTGAGGTCTTCTCCGAACTCGGCTCACTGCTCGCCGACGCCGAGGCGTTGCGCGCGACCGGCTACCGCGCACTGAACAACGAACTCGACGGCCGCCCGAGCCCCGAAGCCGGCATCCTCAAACTCCTCGGTTCACAGACACTGCAGCGGGTTTGGGAGCTTTCCGCTGCGGCAGCCGGGCCCGGTTCGATCGACGACACCGATCTGCTCTTCGAACGTCAGGACGCGCTTGCGGCGACCATCTATGGCGGGACATCTGAGATCCAGCGCAACATCATCGCCGAGCGATTGCTCGGACTGCCGAAGGGATGACGATGGACTACGACCTCGGCACCGATGCTGTCGAACTACGAAAGCGCCTGCGGGACTTGATCTCCACGCATATCCCCGAAGGCTTCCTCGGCGCTTGCACCAATGATCCGAAAGACTTGGCGACCACCGAGTCGTTCTGCAAAATGCTCGCATCCGACGGACTGCTGGCCTTGGCCTGGCCGAAGGAACACGGCGGTGGTGGCGGCTCGGTATGGCAACAGACCGTGTTGCGCGAGGAGATGTGGGCCCACCACGAACCCCGCGGTGCCCAGTACATGGGTATCAACTGGGTCGGACCTGCGTTGATGCGATACGGAACCGACGAGCAGAAAGCCAAGCACCTGTCCGCCATCGCCGCCGGCGAGGTGATCTGGTGTCAGGGATTCTCCGAACCGGAGGCCGGAACCGATCTCGCGTCGCTGCGGACCCGCGCGGTTCCCGACGGCGACGGGTGGCGCATCACCGGACAGAAAGTCTGGACGTCCTACGCGCAGATGGCGTCTTGGTGCGTGCTGGCGGCATGCACTGACCAACATGCGCCAAAACCCAAGCGGCTCAGCCTATTTCTCGTGCCGATGGACCGGCCCGGCATCACCGTTCGGCCGATCCGCTCGATGCTGGGACCCCATCACCTCAACGAGGTCTTCCTCGACGATGTCGAGGTATTTTCCGACGAGGTCCTGGGCGAATTGGGCGATGGCTGGCGGGTGATGCGCGAAGCGCTCGCCTTCGAACGGGTGGGCATCGCCCGATACGCCCGGTGTGAGTCATTGCTGCACCGGATGCAAAGCGAACTCGGCGACGACTGGGACAGATTGCCCGAGTCCATCCGGACCCGCTGGGTGCGGGCACTGATCGATCTGCGGGTCGCCCGGCTTCTGGCCTATCGCGCCGTTTCATTGCAGGACGACCCGTCAGCCGGAGCCGCCGCCAGCGCCGCCCGCATCGCCACCACCACCTGCGACCAGCAGGTCGCCGAGCTGCTGTTCGACGTGCTTGGCCCAACGGCACTGGACAGCGGCTCGTCGGCGGCGCTGCACGGAGCCATCGAAGACCACTGGCGTTACGCCCAGGCGGCCACCGTGGCGTCCGGCACCATCGAAGTGCAGCGGATGCTGGTCGCGCGTGAAACCTTGGGAGCAAGCCAATGAAAACCGCTCTGCCAGAAGACATTGCCGAGTTCGCTGCTGTCGCCACCAAACGGCTCTTCCGATTCGGCGGACCGCAGGCCGCGCTGCAGGCCGAGGCCGACGACCAGCTGCGGCAGGACGCCCGGACCGCGCTGTCCGACCTCGGTGCCTTCGACCTCGACGTCCGATCCTCTTCCGAGGATCTGCTTGCGGCCGCGGTGCTCTGCCAGGCTGCCGGCGCAACGGCTCTGCCCTATCCGCTTGTCGAGGAGCTGCTGGCGATCGACGGCGCTCGGCTGGCCCTGGTCAATGCCGAAGCTCCCCGGGTCGATCACGGCGATTTGGCCGGTAACTGGATCGCCGCCGACCTCGATGGAAAGCGCTACCAGGTGCGGCCGTTATCACGCTCCGATGCCAAGCTCGGACCTTTTCTGGTGCCGGCTACGTTGAGCCAGCCCGACGGCACCGTACCGGCGGCCGATGTGGATCTGCACCTGACACTGGGGTCGTGGCGGATCGTCGGCGCCGTGCACCAGGCTCTGGATATCACCCGACAGCACGTAGTCGACCGGATGCAGTTCGGTAAGCCGCTGGCCGAATTTCAGGCGGTCCGGTTCACCATCGCTGACGCCTCGGTCGCGGTCCGCGGACTTCACGAACTCGCCAAGTACACCATCAGCCGGATGGAATCGGCTCCGGCACAAGTGCGTTCGGCGGATGCTCTGATCCTTCGACTCAAGGCCGCCGAGACCGCCCGGCAAGTGCTGCGCACCGCCCACCAGCTACTGGGAGCGCTGGGCTTCTGCGACGAGTCTGATGTCAGCGTGCTCGACCGGCACACGCAGTCGCTGATCAGGCTGCCGGTCAGCACCGAGGTACTCGCGATGCGACTGCTGCCCGGCGTCCACGACGGCGGGTTCGAGACGCTGTTCTCCGGACCAGTATCTGCATGAGCACCGAGCCCGTCGCCGCCCAAGAGGCTTCTGATCCGCTGGCCGAAGGAATTCCGTTCGGCACCAAACTCCAGCAGCTCGCCGAACAACGTTGCAACGATACAGCTTTGACCGTCATCGCACGCGACGGCACCGAGCAGTCGACGACATTCGCGGAACTGGATGGTCGGGCAAATCAATGGGGGCGGACGCTCACGGCCAGCGGTGCCGAGATCGGTTCGCTTGTCGCACTGGCGATTCCCAATTCCGAGCAGCTGGTCCTGGCCGTGCTCGGTTGCTGGAAGATCGGCGCTGTCCCGGTTCCGATGCGCTGGGACCTGCCCGATTGGGAGCGGTCCCGAGTGCTGGAGGTCATCGACCCTGCAGTCGCCGTCGACGAACAAACGCTGTCCACGCTCACCGCGCTGGCCGGCGGCCAATCCGACGACCCGCTGCCGACGGTGGTTTCGCCCAACGCGAACGGAATCTGCAGTAGCGGATCCACCGGTCTCCCGAAGGTGATTCTCACACTCGCGCAGGGCATGTGGACGCCGGAGTCGTCGTTTCCTTTCCTGGCCGCCTGGGCCTCGACACCGCAGCCGCAGACCATCCTGGTACCCGCTCCCATGTATCACACCAACGGCTTCTCACCGATGACCTACCTGTTGGGTGGTGACCGGTTGGTGGTGCTGGAAAAATTCGATGCTGCAACCGTTGTGGACGCAATCGAGCGTCACCGCATCACCAACTTCACCGCCACGCCGACGATGCTGGCCCGTATCGCAGCCCTTCCCGGCATACATCAGCGCGACCTCTCCAGCGTCGCGTGGATCCTGCAAGGAGCTGCGGTGATGCCGCATGCGCTGCTGCGCACCTTGTTCGATCTGCTCAGCCCGGAACAGGTCGTGATGGCTTACGGGATGACCGAGGGCCTGGGAATCACCGCGCTACGCGGCGATGAGTGGCTGGCGCATCCCGGCAGCGTCGGCCGTGGGTTCCGCGACACCGAAGTCCGGATTCTGGACCAGCACGGCGAGCCCGTGAGCCCCGGCGAGCTCGGCGAGGTGTATCTGCGCTCGCCGATGAGCGCCGGATACCGATACCTGGGCGGTGCGCCGCTGCTGCCGTCGACGCCCGACGGGTTCCGGACCGCGGGCGACATCGGCCATCTCGACGCGGACGGCTACCTCTACATCGCCGATCGCCGCAGCGACATGATCATCACCGGTGGTGCCAATGTCTTTCCCGCCGAAGTGGAGTGCGCGCTGGCCGAACACGACGGCATCGCAGACGTCGTCGTCATCGGGCTTGCCGATCCCGAGTGGGGTCGTCGGGTGCATGCCGTGGTCCAACTTGCCGACAGCTCGGCGTCACTGACAGAGCGGGACGTCATCGCCCACGCGAAAACCCGGCTGGCCGGATACAAGGTGCCCAAGACGGTGGAGTTCGTCGATCAGATTCCCCGTACGGCTGCGACCAAAGTCAATCGCTCAGCAATGGTCGAAGCCCGTGGCGGCTGACGCCTCAGCTGATGCCGTTGATCGCGACGGCAACCTTGGTCTGGAAGTCGGCCGGAAGTGGGATGTAGCCGAACGGGGTGAGCCCTTGCTCCGGTGGTGATGGTGGACTGCATGAACGCCTTCACCGCCGTACCCACTTGTGCGTCAGGGTATTTGGAGCAGACAAGTTCGTAGCTGGCCGGCAGGATCGGGCAGGCGCCCGGCGTAGCGGTGGCATAGACCTTCGAGAGGTCGAGCACGAGGTCGTTGCCCTGGCCTTTGATCGTCACGTCCGATATGGTCTTGCCGACCCAGTCGGTGCCGCTGCCCCGCCCGCCAAGTAGTAATACGGCGTTGGTATGCGCCTCGGCGCCAACCCGGCAGCCGTGGCGGATACTCAACAGTCATGACCGACGAAGACGTGTTGTCGGATGCCCAGATCGCGGCGATGTCACCGGCGCAACGCAGGGACTTGATTCAGCGACTGGAGCGTCCGCTCGACGAAGTGTTCCCGCCGGCGATCGCGAGACGCATGCGGCGCACCCGGTTGACCCTGATGACGGTCGGCACCATCGCGTTGATCCCGTGGGTGATCTACCTCGCCTTCAGCCTGCCCGATAACTATGTCGCCCATAACTGGCCGGCGACCTGGATCGGCTTCGACTGCGTGCTCATCACGTTCATGATCGCTACCGCGGTACTGGGCTGGCTGCGCCGAGAGCTGGTGATACTCCCTGCATTCACCACCGGAGTCCTGCTGATCTGTGATGCCTGGTTCGACATCATGACCGCTGGGCCGGGCCAATTCTGGATGTCGGTGTCGGCCGCCGCCCTCCTCAACGTGCCCGTCGGGGCCATCATGATCGCTGGTGCAGTGCGGATAGTGCGCCTGACGGCGGCGCGGCTTTGGTTTCTCGACCCCACGACGCCGGCGTGGCGCCTGCCCTTGGTGCCCTGACACTCTCAGTGGACTCCGCTGCCGACGAAACTCAATCCGGGTAAGTCGAATGACCCAGTATCAGTGCGGAATTGGTCAAGCGACGCTTCAGCCCTAGCCCGGATCGTGGTGCCCACTTCGGCGGGCTGCCCAGCAAGCAACGGTCCAACCGGTCCGGCCAGTGACGACACGACAGCCCACCATTCATCGAACGACCCAGCGTTCATCGGCGTTGCGACCTCCCGGACGTTGACGCCGTCAAAGCCGGCGGCGCCGATTAATTCCTCGAGCGTTCCGTACTCGGACAACGAGAACGGGCCCGGCATGCCAGGCGGCGGCACCGGAATTCCGAGCGACTCGGTGATCGCGTCCAAGAGAATGCCCAGCCACGGATTACGGTCCCGCGGGCCCCACACCGCGAACACGACACGCCCGCGAGGCACCAGTACGCGGTGCGCCTCCTTTGATGCGACTGCCGGGTCCGGCACCAACATCAGTCCTTCTCGGCACAGCACCACGTCGAACGACGCATCGGGAAAGTCGATCTGCTCCATGTCGATCTGCGCGGTGCGGACGTTGGCGAGCTTCCTGGCGTTGGCTCGTTCCGCGGCGATCGCTGTCATCTCAGGTGCGATGTCCGAAAGCACCACCTCGCCACCCGGCCCGACCAGGTCGGCTGCGCTTAGGCCCACGCCACCGGGACCGCACGCCAGTTCCAGGACTCGTTGGTCGGGCCGCAAAGCCGCTGCGTCCAGCATCGCCTGTGCGACCTCTGCGCTCCGGTCGTCGACGAAATCGGCGTGCCGCTGCCAGGCGGGCGCCGCTGATGACCAGATGCCCTGCAGCGCCTGACGCAATGGATCGCTCCGCTCCATTGCCAAATCGTCACACATTGCCGCAGCGCCAGTCAGGAAATTCTGGACGCGCGACGAAGGCTGCCAACCGCCCTTCGACGACGCGCGGTAACCTCATTCTCACAGCGCAACGAACGTGGGACTGAGGAGGCGGCATGGCCGGCGACGACGAAGCCGAACCGACGACCCGGGATGCCCGCTTCATCAAGACCGCGGTCGAGATCCTCGGCGAGACCGGGCGCACCGACTTCACCGTGCAAGAAGTCGTCGCCCGATCCAAGACGTCACTGCGGGCCTTCTATCAACACTTCAGCAGCAAGGACGAACTTCTCATCGCACTGCTGGAACGGACCATGGCGCAGTCGACGCAAGCCTGGCGCGCCGAGACGACCGGGTTGGACAGCACCGCCGCGATCAAGCTGATCATCGATCGGATCAGCGCGGAACCGGAGTCGAGCACGCAAGACAGCCTGAACCGGGCGATGAATCTCTATAACGTGCACCTGTCCGAAACCCGGCCCCGCGACTACGCGCGGGTGCTCTCCCCACTGCACGACCTGCTCCGCGACGTTGTGCAGCGCGGCATCAGCGAAGGCGTGTTCCGGCCCAATCTCGACGTCGGGTCCGCCGCGGCAATCGTCATGCAGACCATTCTTGGCGCCCTTCGATTGCATTGGCTTGGAGCCGAATTGACCGGCGCACCGATCGATGCGGCCCACCTATACGACTTCTGCGTCCGCGCATTGGGCGCCGACGACGGCCCGCAGTTGCCGCCGCCGTCGCTCGGTGAGTTGTTCGCCCAGATCGGCATGCGCCCGGGCGCTCACGATGGCGACTTCGCGATGACGATTCCGGTGAGCCCGCAGGTGGTCAACACCTCCGGCGCCCTGCAGGGCGGCCTGATCGCCACGCTCGTCGACGTCGCCGGCGGGCAGTTCGGCCTCGACTATCTGCAAGACGGCACCACGATGACCACCGCCGACTTGAACATCCGGTACCTGCGCCCGATCCGGCAAGGCACGGCGTACGCGGTGCCCCGAATGCTGCGCAACGGCCGGCGCGCGATGGTGATGCAGGTCGATGTCCTCAGCGACGACGAAGGTGAGAAAGCGCTACTCGCGACCGCGACGGTGAACTTCGCCGTCATCAACGGGGCCACCCCGAAGCTGCCCGATTGGCCGTCCGCCTGACGCGATTTCCGGCTCGTTGCGCACAGGTGGTAACGTCATTACCACCAAGTGAGAACCCCAGACTTTCATCAAGGAGATCGCCATGCCGTCACGCGAGCTTTCCTTCCCGGTGTTCGATGCCGACAACCACATGTACGAGCCGCAGGAAGCGCTGACCAAGTACCTCCCGGAGAACCGCAAGCGGGTCATCGACTACGTGGAGGTGCGCGGCCGCACCAAGATCGTGGTCCGCGGTCACATCAGCGAGTACATCCCCAACCCGACCTTCGAGGTCGTCGCCAAGCCGGGTGCGCAGGAGGACTACTTCCGCAACGGCGCGCAGGGCAAGACCTATCGCGAGATCCTGGGCGAGCCGATGAAGGCGATTCCCGCGTTCCGTGAGCCGGCCGCGCGGCTGGAGGTGATGGACGAACTCGGCATTGACTACGCCTTGATGTTCCCCACCTTGGCCAGCCTGGTTGAAGAGCGCATGAAGGACGACCCGGAGATGACCCACGACGTCATCCACGCGCTCAACGAGTGGATGTATGAGCAGTGGTCGTTCAACCACAAGGACCGCATCTTCGCCACTCCGGTGATTACCCTGCCGATCGTCGACCGCGCGCTCGAAGAGCTCGAATGGTGTCTGGAGCGCGGCGCCCGTACGGTGCTGGTCCGGCCGGCACCTGTGCCCGGTTTCAAGGGCAGCCGCTCCTTTGGCCTCGAGGAGTTCGACCCGTTCTGGCAAGCCTGCATCAAGGCCGATATCCCGGTCTCGATGCACGCCTCGGACAGTGGTTACTCCGAGTTCGCGAATGTGTGGGAGCCCGGCGACGAGTTCCTGCCGTTCAAGCCGACCGCCTTCCGCAGCTTCGCGATGGGACACCGGCCGATCCTCGACGCGATGGGTGCGCTGGTGTGCCACGGCGCGCTGTCCCGCAACCCCGAGCTGCGAATCCTGTCGATCGAAAACGGCGCCGACTGGGTGCCCGACCTGTTCAAGGGCCTGAAAGGCGTCTACAAGAAGATGCCGCAGGCTTTCCTCGAGGACCCGGTCGAGGCCTTCAAGCGCTGCGTCTACATCACCCCGTTCTGGGAGGATCGGTTCACCGAGATAGTCAACATGGTCGGCACCGACCGCGTGCTGTTCGGCTCCGACTGGCCGCACCCGGAGGGCCTCAAGGACCCGATCAGCTTCGTCGACGAACTCACCGACTTCGACGACGAGGACGTCGCCAAGATCATGGGCGGCAACCTGATGAAACTGATGAAGGTCGCCAAGCCGGTCTCGGCCTGATTCGTCGGTCGCCGTAATAGGGTCGCCAACATGGAACGGCGGACCCTGGAAGCGGTTATCTACGAACGTGAACCGCCGATCGCGCGGATCATCCTGAACCGGGCCGACAAGGCCAACACCAAGGATGCGACGTTAGTGCAGGAGGTCGACGCCTGCCTGCACGAAGCCGATCGTGACCGCGAGATCAAAGTGGTGATCATCAAGGCCAACGGCAAAGGGTTCTGTGGTGGCCACGTAGCCCGCTGGGGTCCGGACGAAAACCCGTATCCCGATTTCGGGGACACCTTCGAGGATCTCTACAAAGGCACCGCCGACCTGTTTCTGTGGCCGACGTTGTATCTGTGGGAGTTTCCGAAGCCGACGATCTCGCAGATCCACGGCTATTGCATGGGCGGTGGCATCTATCTGGGTCTGCTGACGGATTTCTGTGTGGCGTCGCAGGACGCGTATTTCCAGATGCCGCTTGCCCAGAGTCTCGGGGAACCCGGCGGGCACACCATGATCGAGCCGTGGCTGCTGATGAATTGGCATCGCACCATGGACTGGCTGCTATTGGCACCAACCCTGTCGGCAGCTGAAGCGCTGGAGTGGGGGCTGCTCAACAAGGTGGTGCCCCGAGATGATCTCGAGAGCACCGTCGAGGAGATGGCGCGCAAGATCGCGCAGATCCCGTTGACTACGTCGATGGCCGTGAAGAACAGCGTCAAGCGTGCCTACGAGTTGATGGGCATGCGGGTACACCTTCAAGTCAGCCACATCCTGACCAACATGGTCGGCGCGGCCTCCGACGTTCAGGCCCGCCGGGCCGAACTCATGCAATCAGGCTTGAAGCCAAGGGATTTCGTCGACCGCGACGAGGCTGAGCCCGCAGGAGATTAGCGACTCCGCTCGCCGGGAAGACTGCGCCCGGCCGCGTGCCGCGCGGCGACGTAACCGAACACCATCGAGCTGGCGATGCTCGCGCCGGCGCCCGGATAGGTGCGGCCCATCACCGTCGCGGTGGTATTTCCGGTGGCATACAGGCCGTCGATCACCTCGTCCTTCTCGTCGAGAACCTGTGCGTATTCATTGGTGATCACACCTCCGCACGTCCCGACATCGGCCGGCAGCACCCTGGTCGCATAGAACGGCGCCTTCTCCAGTGGCCCGATGGCGGCGTTGGGTCGATAGCCCGGGTCGCCCAGGCAGTCGTTGTAGGCCGACTGTCCCCGGCCGAAGTCAGGATCCAGTCCCTTGGCCGCGAACTGATTGAAGCGGTGAATCGTGCGCGTCAATTCGTCTGCGGGAAGCTCGGTCTGACGTGCCAGATCCTCGATGGTGTCGGCGCGCTTGACCGCCCCGGAGTCGATCAGCTCGGCCGGCAGCCCTTGGTTGCGCTTCAGCGGGTTGACGCTGGTGACATATCGGTGCACGTATCCGTCGTCGAAGACCATCCAGCAGGGCACCGCCTTGTTGGCGTACATCGCCTTGCCGACCTCCACGTAGGAGTTGGACTCATTACAGAATCTCCTACCCGTCGAGTCCACGTAGATAGCGCCGGGCCGCTGCCGACCCGAGCCCAGCGACGCGGCGACAGCTCCGCCGTTAGCGATGAAAACCGAAGGCAACCACCATGCTTCGTCAAGCAGATCGGTCTTTGCACCCAGTCGCATCGCAGTCTGCAGTACTTCGCCGGTGTCGCCCGCGTTGGCGATCGACCACTTGGCCTCGTTGGGTTGGTCACCGCTGTAGCGTCGTCGCATCTCGGCGTTGTGCCCGAATCCGCCGGCCGCCAGCAACACACCCTTGCGCGCCTCGACGTTCAGCGGTGTGCCGTCGTGGACGATACGGGCGCCAACCACTCGGCCATCTTCAACGATGAGGTCGTCCATCGCCGCGTTGATCCACAGGGGCGGCTGGCCGTCGCTGAGATCGATCAGCGCCTTGAGCATCTGAGCGATCAGCGAGGCGCCATTGGTCAGGATCTGACGGCGGCGTATCCGCGCCGCGGCGGTGCGCAGGAACACCTTGGTGGCTACGGCGAAAGCCTTTGGCGCACGGTTGAAATACTGGACCGAACGAAGCTCGTTGGTCAGCACCGCATACCCGTAGTTCTTGGCCAGCGGCGGCTGGACTTTGTCGTGCCAGGCACCCAACTCGGCGGCGTCGAACGGAATGCCCTCGACGGCGCGGCCAATCGAGTTGCCGCCCTTGTGGTTCGGGTAGTAGTCGCTCCAGCCCTCACACCGGATGAGCTTTACGCCTTTGCGGATCAGGAAGTTGATCATCTCGTAGCCCGCGGTCAAGAACATCTCGCGGCGTTCGGGCGACGACGGTGCACCGATCTCGCCAACCACATCGGCGAGATAGGCAAGGCCGTCTTCGTGCGAATCCGCTATGCCGTCGGATCGCATCAGCGGATTGTTGGGCAGCCATACGATACCGCCGGACAATCCTGTCGATCCGCCTACCAGACCTTGCTTTTCCAGCACCAGAGGCTCGAGCCCGCAGTCCAGCGCGGCTAGACCCGCTACCATGCCGCCGCCGCCGCTACCGGCGATCACCAGGTCAACTGAACGATCCCATTGGGTGGTCATCGCGCCTCCGAGGTGAAGCCGAGATCGGCGATTGGTACATCGATGGTGGTGTTCGTCTTCTGGATCGCAGGCAACAGCGTGTCGTAGGGCATACCGGCGAGGAAACCGTCGACGACGCGTTCGAAGTTCGAGATCAACCCTTCGATCTGGTCTGACAGCCGCATGAAGTCGAAGCCCTTGGAGTGCAGACCTTTTTGCTGCCGCGGCAAGTTGGAGAAGTCCTGGGCCGGGATCGGCGGCCAGCTCGGGTCGTCCGGCGCCAGCGGCTCCGGTGGTGTGGGCTTGCCCGCGGAGAGGTCATCGGGCATCCGGGTCAGCGACCAGATCTCGAACAGGGTCTCCTCGGGGCCGAGCGGACGGATCCGGTACGACGAGGCGCTGCTGTAGGTGGGCAGGATGAAGTGATGTGGGAAGGCGAAGCCGATCGCGTCGGTAATCCCCCGGCGGACAAGGTCGTTCAGGTCGGGCATAGCGCTCCCCCGTGCCCGGTGCCAGGCCACCACCGCGTCGTTGAGCGCGTCGCGCCAACCGGCCAGCGCCTCAGCAGGATCGGACGGCAGTGTAATCGTTTGCAGGCCTTCGGCGATGCGGATGTCGTTCTCGTGGGTCATACCGCCCATGCCGTCGCCCAGCGTGCGCATGAAGTACAGGCTGCTGGCGACGACGGGGTGCACCGCTTCGGACGGATTGCCGGTCTGCGCCGACGGCAGCAATTGCGGGTGCGTCTGCGGGACGTGGTAGCCCTCCATGAACGCCGCCGTCGCGAGCTTCCAGTTCACCGGCAGCCGGCACGATTGCCACCACTCGACGCGCAGCGATTCGACTTTCCACGCGTCGTAGGTCGACGCGAAGGGTTCCATCCAGTCGCGTAGCGGCGGGGCGTCGTCGTCGAGGTTGATCCACACGCATCCGCCCCAGAGTTCGCACTTGACCGACACCAGCTGGAGGTCGTCGGCGGCCATGTTGTCCTCGGCGAACGCTTCGGGCCGCAGCACGAACGTATTGCGGCCGTCGATACCCCAGCACCAGCCGTGGAACGGGCAGACAAGGGTCCGTCGGGTCCCAGGAAGAGAGCCGTTGCCTTCCACCAGCTTTACGCCGCGATGGCGGCAGGCGTTGTGGTAGGCCCGCACGTTGTCGGCACCGAGCCGCACCACGATGATCGACTGGTCCAGGATCTCGTACTCGACGAAGTCGCCGGGCTTGGGAATCTCCTCGAGCCGGCACGCCATCTGCCAGACCCGCGGCCAGAACAGCTCGGCTTCCAGCGCGTAGAAGTCGGGATCGTAATAGCGCTGCTTGGGAATCCGGCTCGGATCCTCAACCGCCAAGGGCACCGGCAACGGTGTCCAGTTCACGTCAGTTCGCGCGTTCATCTGTCTATCCTTGTCAGCTCATAGGATCCGGGACGCCCGCCCCTGCCAGTAACGTTCGCGAATCCGCCTCTTGTAGAGCTTTCCGTTCGGGTCACGCGGCAACTCGGCGTCGAACTCGATTGTGCGCGGGCACTTATAGCCCGCGAGGTGTGTTCGGCAGTATTCGATGAGCTCTTCTTCCAGCTGCGGCCCGATTGCGACGCCGACGACCGGCTGCACGACGGCCTTCACCTCTTCGCCGAACTCGTCGTTGGGCACACCGAACACCGCCGCGTCGACCAGCTTGGGGTGCATCACCAGCAAGTTCTCCGCCTCTTGCGGGTAGATGTTCACCCCGCCGGAGACCACCATGAAGGTCGATCGGTCGGTGAGGTAGAGGTAATCGTCCTCGTCGACGTAGCCCATATCCCCCAGCGAGCGCCAACCGTGCTCGTTGAAGACCGAGGCGGTCTTGGCGGGGTCTTTGAAGTACTCGAACTTCGGACCACCTTCGAAAAAGAGCTCACCGGTCTGACCGACCGCAAGTTCCTCGCCGTCGTCGCCGACGACGTGCACCGGAGCCATCGGTATGCCGACCGAACCCGGGTGGGCCAGCCACTCCTCCGGCCCGATCGTCGTACCCGCGAATCCCTCGGTGCCGCCATAGTATTCGTGGATGATCGGGCCGAACCAGTCCATCATTTGATGCTTGACGTCAACCGGGCACGGCGCGGCCGCGTGGATGACGCACTGCAGACTCGACACGTCGTATCGCCGGCGAACGGACTCCGGCAACTTGAGCATCCGCACGAACATCGTCGGCACGAATTGGGCGTGCGTCACCCGGTGCGTCTCGATCAGGCGCAGCACGTCTTCGGCGTCGAACTTACGCATGATAATTGCCGCGGCGCCAACACGATTTACCGCCATCGTGTAGTTCACCCCGGCGGCGTGATACATCGGTGCGGGAGAAAGGTACACGCTCGCGGCGCTCATGCCGTACTTGTGAATCAGCGCCATCTCCAACACCGACTGCGCCCACGAGCCGTTGCCGTCGGCCGGAAGTGGCCGACGAACGGCTTTGGGCCGCCCAGTGGTTCCCGACGAGTACAACATCTCCGACCCGTCTGCCACCGGCGGCGCATCCCCGGCCGTCGCCACGACTTCGTCGTAGGACTGCCAGCCCGGCAGATCTCCGCCGACCGCGATATGCACGTCGACGGCGGCGTTGACGCTACGCAGATGCGCCGCGAGATCTCCCATCGACGCGTCGACGAACACCGCCCTCGCGTCCGAATCGTCGATCACATAGGCGACTTCGTCCGGGGTGAAATGAGTGTTCACCGCGGTGTAGTAGAGCCCGGAAAGCTGGCAACCCCAGGTGATCTCGAAGAACTCCGGCCGGTTCGGCAGCACCAACGCGACACCATCGCCGCGGCGCAGCCCCGCACGGTGCAGCGCCGCGGCGACCCGTTGACTTCTGGCATGCAGCTCGCCAAAGGACATCACCCCACCGTCGGACATGATCAGGGCGGGCGACTGGCCGGCGCTGACCGCGTGTTCGACGATGTCCACGAGCAGGCCTACGGGGTTGCTGCGCCGTCGGTCGTTGCGGCAGCGGCGGCTTGGCGCCGGGCGTGCTCGGACGGCAGCACCTTGTCCTTGAAGACGGTCTGAATCAACTGCTGCACATCCTTGCTGATCGAGGCGAGCGCGACGAGGTCGTTGGAGCTCTGCCAGTGCACCCGCATTCCCATCAGCTCCCAGGCCCGCTTCAGGTTGGCCTTGGTGAGCATCAGCGTCGTCAGGGGCGCCTGGGCAATGTGGCGGGCGATCGCGTCGACGCGGGCGTCCAGGTCCTCCCGCTTGACCACCTCGTTGACCAGTCCGACCTCCAGCGCTTTCT
The DNA here is from genome assembly GCF_049278535.1 of Mycobacterium sp. Lineage (GTDB taxonomy): Bacteria > Actinomycetota > Actinomycetes > Mycobacteriales > Mycobacteriaceae > Mycobacterium. The sequence goes on from NZ_JBAPMI010000145.1 coordinate 14,982, forward strand.
TGGCGTCGATGACCTCGGCGGTGAACAGGTAATAGGCGGCGCGCCGCCAGTTCATGAACACCCAAGGCTCGATGGAACATTCACCGGACGGCATGCCGAATCCCTGCAGGGGCGGGTACGAGAAGTAGGCGTCCTCGGAGGCGATGACGATATCGGTGGTAAGGCCCATGTGCGTACCGCCGCCGACACAGTAGCCATGCACCTGCGCGATGGTGGGCTTGGAGAACTCCCACAGGTTCAGGGTCGGCTTGACGAAAAGATCCGACTGCGCCTTCCACGGGTGGCCCGTCACCATGGCG
>NZ_JBAPMI010000146.1:0-5396 GCF_049278535.1 Mycobacterium sp.
AGGTTCGGCGGCTTGACCCCGTAGGCCATGTTCTGGGCATAACAGGAACAGACGGCGTGGTTGTCTCCACAGATTCCGCAGATGCGGCTGGTGATGAAGTGCGCGTCGCGAGGGTCCTTGCCTTTCATGAAGATCGAGTAGCCGCGGAAAATGGACGAGGTGCTGTGACACTCGACCACTTCGCGATTCTCGAAGTCGATTTTGGTGTAAATGCCGAGGCTGCCCACGATCCGAGTGATCGGATCCCATGCCATCTCGACGAGTTGGCCGGGCTCGCGCTTCGCGTGGGACGGCTCGGGGATGATCGTTGTCATCGGAGTTTGCTCCCTACCTTCGAGCTGAGATGGTGCGCATTACCAGGTGCGGTGTGCGCCGGTTGTGAGTTTGTCGCCCTTGTGCCGCCAGCGCGGTTCCTTGTCGAGCGTGCGGTTGGTGATGCCCCGCAGATTCCGGATCACCGAGCCGTAGAGGCCCGATGCAGTGGTGGACACCTTGCCGCCCGGGGGTTCGTCCATGAACGGCATGAACTTGTCCGGGAACCCGGGCATGGTGCATCCGATGCAGATTCCGCCGACGTTCGGGCATCCGCCGATCCCGTTGATCCAGCCTCGCTTGGGCACGTTGCATTTGACGACCGGACCCCAGCAGCCAAGCTTCACAATGCATTTCGGCGATCCATACTCGGTGGCGAAGTCACCCTGCTCGTAGTAGCCGGCCCGGTCGCAACCCTCGTGCACGGTGCTCCCGAACAGCCACTGCGGCCGCAACGCGTCATCAAGTGGGATCATCGGCGCTTGCCCGGTGGCCATGTAGAGCAGATAGGTCAGCGTCTCCGACAAGTTATCGGGATGGATCGGGCAGCCCGGGACGCAGACGATCGGGATTCCGGCCTTGCTCTTCCAATCCCAGCCCAGGTAATCGGGCACGCCCATCGCCCCGGTCGGGTTGCCGGCCATCGCGTGGATGCCACCGTAGGTGGCACAGGTTCCCACTGCGACCACGGCTGTCGCCTTGGGAGTGAGCCGGTCGAGCCACTCACTGGTGGTCATCGGCTGCCCGGTGGCCGGGTCGTTGCCGAACCCACACCAGTACCCCTCGTTCTTGATCGCCTCGTTTGGGATCGAACCTTCGACGACGAGCACGAACGGTTCGAGCTCACCGCGGTCGGCCTTGAAGAACCATTCGAGGAAGTCGTCCGCGCCGCCGGTGGGGCCGCACTCGAAATCGATCAGTGGCCAGTGCACGGCGATCTTGGGCAGTCCGGGTAGCGCGCCGAGCGCGATCTCCTCGATACTGGGTTGCGTGGCGGCAGTCAGCGCCACAGAATCGCCGTCACAACTCAGACCCGCATTGATCCATAGAACGTGGATCAATGTTTCTTCTGCTTTGACTGCTGCTTCCGTTGGCATATCGCAGCTTTCCGGGACCGGGGCTAAGGTCCCTGACACCGCGGGAGTCGGCTATCGGCCCGCTTACGCGGCGCTATGTCCTGGGTTTACTCTCGCTGAACTGCCTTGTCAACGAAGTTCTGGCAAATCTGGAGACCGCGTACGGGATTCCGGATTTCCGACCAGATTTCGTCAGCGACGGCGTACTCTTTGCGAACGATCGCCGTCGGCAGCGATCAATGGGGCGTACCGATCAGCAACACTAATAACGTCTTGCGAATCAGTCGCACGTGTTGGTAATCAAGCGATTTCCAGCTGAACTCCGGGCGGGTATCCCGCTGCCACCGCCGTGCTCTCAGGTCGCTGAACCTGCCATGAACTGTCGCAGCCAATCGAACCAGTCGGCCATGCCGACGCCGGTGCGAGCACTGACTGGCAAAATCGTCGCCGTCGGATTGACCTCGCGCACGCGGGTGACATACGAGTCGACGTCGACCTCCAAATACGGCACCAGGTCGATCTTGTTGAGCAGCACCACATCGACGGCGCGGAACATCACCGGATACTTCAGTGGTTTGTCGTCACCCTCGGTAACCGAATACACCATCGCCTTGGCATGCTCGCCGACATCAAACTCGGCCGGGCACACCAGATTTCCGACATTCTCGATGATCACCAAGTCTAGACGAGCCAGATCCAGTCCCTGCAGCGCACGATTGACCATCGGCGCGTCGAGGTGGCATTCGCCGCCGAATCCGTTGCCGGTGTTCAGGAGGGATATCTGGGCGCCGCGGCCCCCGAGTTTGGCGGCGTCCAGGTCGGTGGCGATGTCGCCCTCGATCACTCCCACGGCGATCTTGCCGGCGAGTTCGTCGAGGGTGGCTTCCAGCACCGTCGTCTTCCCGGACCCGGGGGAACTCATCAGGTTGATCGCACGAACACTGTTGCGCTCAAACGCCTGTCGATTGAAATCTGCCCGGACGTCGTTCTCGGCGAAGATCGACTCAAGGACGTCGATCCGCTGGGACCCGGTCCGGTAGCCACTGTGATCGCCGTGGTCGTGGGAATGAACGTGGGTGTGCTCACCGTGCTCGTGGGTGTGCACGGTCCCGTCGTCGTGGCGGTGAAATCTACCCATCGTCAACACCTTTCACGAGACATCCAGTGACGTCACCAAAAACTCGTCGCCGCGCAGCACCTCGACGTCAGCACTCCCGCAACACGGGCACAGCAGTGACCACTGGGAAGTGATCGCCGACTCGTTGCCGCAGGACCGGCAGCGCACTTCAGCGGTGACGAATTCGAGTTCCAACTCGGCATCGGGCATGTCCTCGTAGTCCCGAAGCAGCGTCCAGCAAAACGACAGCGATTCGGGTACCACCTGGCGAAGCGCGCCGATCCTGACGCGTACGACGTCGACGTGGCGACCGTCGGCGTACGGTTTGACCACGCCGACGATCGCCTCGCAGAGCGAAAGCTCATGCACGGCTATCACCGCCGAGTCCCGAGCCCTGACACCTGAGGCCCATGCGCACTGTTCTACACCCCAGGCGCCGCGAGGGTTGCAGACCAGACAGGATGCCCCTAATTCAGCGGGTCTGGCTTGTTCCCAGGGCTCATCGCGGAGAGCACAATGGTTGCAGCCGGGATCTCACACCACAGGGAGACGACAGTGACACACCATAAAGACGGTCACGACGAACCGCATACCCACGAACACCGCCACGACGACCTCACCCACACGCACCCGCACACCAGCCACGATCACGAGCACGTCGAGCACGATCACGCCCACGCCCACGACGACGGAACCGAACACACGCATCCGCATGTACACCAAGCGGATCTGGGGCAAGAGCACAACCACCCCCACTAATCAGCGGCGCCCGAGCGCCGGCGGCCTCGCAGATCCATCTGGCCGGCCGGTTCAGTTGTCGATGCCTGCTCAAGGCCGCCAAGCGCACTCGATGATGCCGGCGGAGCGGACGAAAGTGTGATCAACCTCAACCGTCGAATGTGACGGAGGCCATTGCCGACTGCAAGCGCGACCGCCGACTCTGGTAGCTCGTTTGACATGTCGGCACGGGGAGACCAAGTGGCTGCTGAGGCCAATCATCTGGCGTTCGCATACGACCTGACGCTTGACGAGGCGCGCCGCCGGGCCGCCATCCTCGAGGCGATCGGGGACGATTGGGACCCGGTGGAAGTGCTGGCCCAGGAGGATCGCGCGTACGCGATGTTGTACTCCGATCTTGACGACGATCAGCAACGTATCTACGACGACCTGGTGGCCGCCGGCGTGCTTCCGGATCGGGTGGCTGGCCGTGTTTCCGATTGATCCCACTGCTGATCGAGGTCGCCGCGCCTGGTTCAGCTGCCCACAGTGCGACCACGGCGTCGGCTGTAACGCTTGCCAGAGCAGTCGCAATTGCGATGCGCACTGGCAGTATCTGCTGAACAGTCGGGCGTGGCTCCTGCACCTGCAATGTCCCGACTGTGGCCATCTGTGGTCGATCGACAGTCGGCAGCGCGGTCGATCCTCAACCACCGCCGCGTAATCCGGCCGGACCGGGCACGGCCGTCAGTCTGACAGTCCCAGTAACGCGTTCTCGACGACTTCCGGCAGCGCAGGGTGAATCCAGTACTGACCGAGCGCCATCTCGTGCGCGGTCAGACCAAAGCTCATCGCCTGAATCAACGGCTGGATGATCGACGACGCCTGGTGGCCCATGATGTGAACACCGAGCAACCGGTCGGTCGCGGAGTCCGCGACGAGTTTGACGATGCCGGTGGTGTCCTCCATTGCCCAGCCGTAGGCGACGTCGGAGTAATTCTGGACCTTGCAGGACACGTCGAAACCCTTTGCGACGGCTTCGTTCTCGGTCATTCCGACGCTGGCGATCTGCGGATCGGTGAACACGGCCGCTGGTACAAAGCGGTGGTCGGTGGCGACCATTGCGGCGGTGTCATCCCAGTCGCGGAGCAGGTTGTGCTGCACAACGCGCGCCTCGTGGTTGGCCACATGTTTCAGCTCGTAGGGCGACGACACGTCGCCGAGTGCGAAAACGTTACGCGCAGAGGTCCGTTGATATTCGTCGACGACGACCCGGCGATCGTCGAGATCGATGCCGACCTTGTCGGCGTCCAGCAGGTCGCCGTTGGGGCGCCGGCCCGTCGCCACCAGCACGGTGTCGGCTTGCAGTTCGGAGCCGTCGTCGAGTTCCAGCACGATGCCAAACTTGTTCTGATGCGAGCCGATGATGTTGACGTGGCTGCGCACGCCCCACTTGGCCGACGCGATGCGGGTGAAGCGTGAGCTCAGTGTGTCGTCGAGATGCCGAAGCAGAGCACCGCCGCGGATCACCAACGTGATCCGGACACCGAGCGCGGAGAACACATGGGCGAATTCGCATGCCACGAAGCCGCCGCCGACGATCACCAGATGCTTGGGTAACTCCGGTATCCGCATGACGTCGTCGCTGGTGTAATAGCGGACCCCGCAGTCGCGGATGGCCGGCGGAATCTCTGGACGTGCCCCCGCGGCGACTACCACCTGCTCGGCGGTGAACTCGTCGCCGTCGTCGGTGCGCAGCAGATAACGGCCGTCGGACTGGACCGCCGCGAAGCGGGTGTGCTTGTCGTAGACGTCGACATTCCGCTCCGCGCGGCGGTAGTCTTCGCCGCCGATCGCGATCGGGTCGATGCGCCCGAACACGCGTGAAACGATGTCGTCCCAGCGCACCCGGTCGATGTGCGCGTCGATGCCGTAACGCGCTGCCGTGCGGATTGTTTCGGCGACCTCGGCAGCGTAGACGAACATCTTGGTCGGAATGCAGCCGACATTGAGACAGGTTCCGCCGAACGTTCCCTGCTCGCAGATCGCGACTCGCTTGTTTGCATAGCGTTCGTCGAGAATGCTGTTGCCCGAACCTGTTCCGATGATCGCCAGGTCGTAGCTTTCCATCCGGTAACCCTTCAGCTGTTCTGGGACGCGACGTTGGACGTCGC
>NZ_JBAPMI010000147.1:0-64781 GCF_049278535.1 Mycobacterium sp.
CTAGCGTCCGCGTGCCTATTGACCACGGGTACTGGTCCCAGGCGAGCGGCACGGGATTATTTACCGCGATGTAGTCGAGGTTGTTGAGCTTGTGTCATCCGGGGCGGTGGTGAGGAAGGGCAAGAGTGGCGAATTGCCGATTGAATGTCTGCGCGCTCCCCGTTAGCTGTCTGCAACGTGCCAGAGAATATGAGTAACCCTGCAAATTCAATTGCTGCATATTCCGTACTGATTGCGCTACACCGCTTTCAATCTTGACCTCGCAATGAGTTCTATCGCGGCATCAGATTCGTCGAGCTCAGCCTCGGCGATGATCGCCGGAAGGTAGTGCCCGGACACGGCGACGGTATTGAAGGTTCCCACCGGCAAGGTGTTCAACGATGACGGAATTATCCGACCCATGGTGGCGCGGTGCTTCCCGGCGTTACTCTTTGCCGATGATCGCGGGTGAGAAAGCACCTGACTTCACTCTGTACGACCACACCGGTTGGCCGCGGACACTGTCCGCGCTACTTTCCCACGGGCCGGTTGTGCTGTTCTTCTTCCCAATAGCGTCCTCACCGATCTGTACCGCCCAGGCTTGTCATTTTCGGGACCTGAGCAGCGAATTCGCCACCGTGGGCGCCCAGCGCGTGGGCATCAGCACCGACACCGTCGACAAGCAAGCCCACTTCGCCCAACAGCGATCATTCGACTATCCGCTGCTTTCCGATGCGGACGGCGTGGTGTCTGAGATGTTCGGGGTGCGCCGAGGCAGGCTCGCCCAGCTGCGCAGATCCGTCGTGGCGCGTGAGGAGGCCCGGCGTGGCCGGCACACTCGGCACCGTGGCCTGCTGGCCCGGCTGCTGCCGGTCAGACGGACCACATTCGTCATCGACACCGACCGCACCGTACTCAAGGTCGTCTCCAGCGAGCTGCGCGCATCGGTGCACGCCGACCAGACCTTGTGGTTCTTGCAGCACCGCAACGTGGCGCACAGTCCGCCGCATATCCCGGCGAAGCACACCGTCGCGGATCAGCAGCCGGCGGAAAGGGACGAACCGACCAGTGATTTGTTCACCGAACCGGAGACTGCGGACGCGCTGAGCCTGGTCCGGCCATACACGCTGACGGCAGGCCGTACTTACTCTGCCGTCGAACTGGCACTCGAGGCTCCGGTCGAAGCGCTCAACATCACAGCGAAGCTGCCGCGCTGGCCGAAAAGTGATGTGCGGGGCAAGATCATGACGTTGTGCGCACAAAGCACCTCCGTCGCCGAGATTGCCGCTCGTTTGTCTTTGCCGCTCGGTGTGACCCGGGTTCTGGTCGGCGATCTGGTGAAACAGGGCTATTTGCAGGTGCACGCCACGCTCGATGACTTGGTGACAATCGACGAACAGCGTGAGCTGATAAGCAGAACCCTGCAAGGCCTTCGAGCCCTCTGAGGGCCGGGGCGCCGGGCGCACTAGCGTCTCGTGCATGTCGGCACGCAATGCTGTCCGCTGTTGGCAGGGGAGAACGTCGTTGATCTCCACCTGCGGCGACGCACATCGCTAAGTTGACATAATGTCGCTTATCGGCACAATTATCTCTGGAGACCATCACCAGATGAATACGCACGGCGATGTGCATTTCGCGCCGACGGTTGCCGATTGATGTGGAGTCGTCTGCGAGGTTCGCGGCCCTGATTGCGCGCGATCTAGCTGTGTAGCCCAGCTTCCGCGCCGCGACCTGGCTCAGCCCGAAACGGGAGCATCCACCGCGTGGCTGTGATCCGTCACAGTGACGTAATGAGCTGTGGCAGTGTGTATCTCGAAAGCCACCTATGCTTCAACATCTGGTCGCTGGAGCCGGCCGGCAGGTAAGCGGCCGCGGCGCGGAACTCCCGTTACGTATTTCACTGACGGTGACAACGTCATCCGCCTGCTTGCCCACCCGGCATGCGAACTGCACATCGGACCGCGCGGTGGGCGGACTGCGAGATCAAGGCCGCGCGAAAGCCGGCTTGAGCCAGGCTCAATGGCGGGTCGACATGTAGAAGTAGTAGCCGATCGCACCGGCGAAGAACAGCACCAGGACCACGATGGTGCTGATCCGCTGGCCAGTCGCGTGGGCTCGGTGGCCCGGCGCGCACATCGTGACGGGGAAGCCGAGAGCAGTAAGGATCTCGGCCGCGGGCCCTTGACCGGCTGGATCGATATTGAGCTGGCCGCCTCTACGGAGCACGAGTTCGACCGTCAACGGGTAGGACGGCAGATCCAGGCGGTAGCTGGCTGGTACGGATCCCCCGTAACTCGTGTGCTGTTGCGTCCGTGCGGCGAAGGCCGGCCTGATGTACGCCTGCGCGATGTTCTCGCGCCGTGCCAGTGGCGCGTTGTCGGCGTAGACGCCGGTTTGGTCGACGTACAGGGCGAGAGAGACACGCTGTGGCGTGATCCCACGCGACAGCAACATCGGGTACACGCCGATCATCGCTGGGACGACCACTGCGAGGGCGATCAACTTTGTCCTGCCGGGAAGCAGCATCAGCGCTACGGCGAATAGCAGGCAAACGACCATGGCGCCACCGAAGATCCACTTGAGTTGGCGGTTGGTCCGCATCAGGGTCGCCGGTCCGCGAAACATGGAACGGCAGTCTATGTGTCGGCGTCCGTTGTGTCGCGGGTTTGCTGAAACGTCCTGGCAGGTCAGCGTTTGTCGACAGGCTAGGCTACGCCTGCCACCATGGGCGCAGTGGCAGGCCGTCGGTGCCGTGCTCGGCGAGATTGGACGCGAGCACGTGGTGCAGCTGAATATTGTTCTGCTCGAACGCCACCCGGGACGCCGCCATGTACAAGCCCCACACCTTCGCCGTGGCGATGCCAACCTCGGCGACAGCCTCCTCCCAGTGCGCGACGAGGTTGTGGGACCAGTCACGCAACGTCATGGCGTAGTGGTGACGAAAATTCTCCGCGTGGAGCACCTCGAATCCCACGTCTTGAATCGCGGACAGAATGCGACCCGAACCGGTCAGCTCGGCGTCCGGGAAGACATAGCGATCGGTGAAGCTGCTCGCGCGGAAGTTCGACTTGTTGTTGTTGCGGGTGATTCAGTGGTTGAGCAGCAAACCGTCGGTGCGCAACTTGGACTTGAGGAACTCGAAATACGACGGATAGTTCTTGACGCCGATGTGCTCGGTCAATCCGATCGAGGAGACTGCGTCGAAACCGGTTTCGTCGACATCGCGATAGTCGCAGTGACGCACCTCGGCCAGTTCACCGAGCCCTTCCTCCTCGACCGCTGTTTGAGCCCAGGCAGCCTGTTCTGCGGACAATGTCGCGCCGATCGCGTGGACGCCGCGCCGGGCCGCGTAGCGCACCATGCCACCCCAGCCGCAGCCGACGTCGAGTAGCCGGTCCCCCGGCTGCAGCCGCAGCTTCTCGAAGATCAGCCGGTACTTGTTGTCCTGGGCCGCCTCCAGCGTTGCTTCGGACTCTGGATAGATCGCACACGTGTAGGTCATTGACGGCCCCAAGACCCACTCGTAAAAGGAGTTGGACACGTCGTAGTGGTATTGGATCGCCCCGGCATCACGAGTCTTGCTGTGCCGCATGCCCTCGGCGATTCGGCGCCAGCGAGGCAGCACCTCCTGCGGCGGTGGCGCTGCCGGCAGGAGATGCTCGATGCCGACCGCGCGGACGATACTGGCCATCAGTCGCGGCGAGGGCCTGGTGAATTCGACCTTTTCAGCCAGCAACTTGAGTACGTCGTAGGGATTGCCGGGGTGCACGCCGCGCGCCTCAATGTCACCGGCGACGTATGCCCGGGCCAGACCGAGTTCACCTGGCGCGGTGGCCAGATAGGTCGTACCGCGAGGAGTAAGCAGGTCCATTCCCAGTACGGCGTCTTCGGCTCCGGCGCTACTGCCGTCGTAGGCAGTGAACCGTAATGATTCGGTGGCGCCGCGGGTGAAGACCGCCAGGACCTCAGCGAGGCTCAACTTGCCTGTCGCGGTCGACGCCGGCTCCTTGGTAGTCGTCATCTTCGTTGCACTGCCTTTGCGTACAGGTCGAGGAAGCGGGAATCCGGATCGTAGATTTTCTTGGCGGTCTTGTAGGTCTCGCCGCCGTAGAGTTCGTCGAACTCTTCTCTGGTGTAGTAGGAGTCGGAGTACAGCGATTTGTGCCCGTCCAGCGTACCGACCTTCTCCTCGATCAATCGATTCGTCGCGCCATCGGTCGCGCCCACCGGGACCGACGACCAGAAGCCGACGTTGACGTAGCTGTGTCCCGTCCGGATCGGATACAGCGACCAGCCGTCGTGATCACGTAACCGCAACGGGCACAACCAGATCGGAGCGATCGGTACCGAATTGAGGAACCATTCCAAGAACTCCGTCGTGCGTTCGAGTGGGAGCTCGACATCTTGGACCACCCGTTCGCGCGGCGGACGGCCGTTGCGCTTTTCGATGCGGTCGGCGATACCGAACCGCCGGTCGAGCGCTACCAGCTTCCAGTACACGCTGCTGCGGCGGTAGCGTCGCGGCCACCAGCGTCGCAGACGGGGGTTCTGCGCGCCGAAAGCACCGGAGCACCAGAACCAGTCGGTGTCCCATCGCCAGAAGTAGTCGTGCATTGTCAACCGGTCTTCTGTGGTGCCGGTGTCGTGCTGGATGGAGCGGTAGTAGATGCGTTGTCCGGTGTAGTCACTGGCCGGGCCGGAGGCCGCGGTGCGTTCACCGAGAGAGAGGTAGCTCTCGGTGGCGTTGAACACCACGCCGTCGAGATAGTCGACGCGAACACCATCGAACTCATCGGTGTCAATGATGCGATCCATCGCCGCCATCAGGTGGCTCAGCGAGTGGAACCGCACGTGCCGCAGCGCGACGAACGGTTTGACAGGTTCTAACTCGATGCGTAACCGTGTCGAATATCCCAGTGTGCCATATGAATTCGGATACGCGCGGAAGAGATCGGAGTGCTGCTGGGGTGAAACGGTGAGCAATTCTCCTGTGCCGGTGAGGATGTCCAACTCCAGCACAGACTCATGAGGCAGGCCATTGCGGAATGAGGCCGACTCGATGCCCAACCCGGCGACTGCCCCGCCCAGCGTGATGGTCTTCAATTGCGGGACCACCAGCGGCGACAGGCCATACGGGTGCGTCGCTGCCACCAGATCTTCGTAAGTGCACATGCCGGCCACGTCGGCGGTGCGTGCGTCCGGGTCAACCGAAATGACGTTCGTCAGCCCTGAAACGTCTAGTCCAGGAGTGCGGAGTCTCGCGCGGTCGCGGAACAAATTGGAGGTGGGCTTGGCCAGTCGGACAGCCGCCGTCGAGGGAATCGAACGATAACTCGCCAAGAACCGTTCGACGCCCTCCACATGAGTCGCAGGTGCGGATGCAGGGACAGGCATCGCCTCAACGATAGTCCCCGACAACCGCCAGCGCAGATACACCGCAACGACCCGCAAGGAGCAGCACGCCTCCTACGGCTGTGCTGCGTCGTCGTGGCTTGCCGCCAGATTGCAGTGCACGGTCATAGGTATCGTGTCGTGGTGGCTCAAACGGAAAGCGGCTTGTCGCCCGGGTCGTCGCGATCCGCGATGGCTCGCCGTTCTCGGCTGGCTCGAACAGGCTTATTAGCGACAAGTACAACATGACACCTCGCCGGGCAGACCCGAAGGCAGCTCCCCCAGTGGGCGATCTGGTGGTTCCGGTCGTAGACGACCTGCCCCAAGGTCTCGCTGACACCGTCGCTGAGCTCATTGGCAGGCCACGCGCGCGCGGCTGGATTCACCTCTGCTGTGCGGCCATCGCCACCGTGGGTGGATTGGCACTGGTGTCGGTTGCGGGAATCACGTCTTCTCAGAAAGCCGTCCTCGCAACCCTGATCTACACCGTCACCATTGTCGCGATGTTCAGCGTCAGCGCCATCTATCACCGCAAGCACTGGCACAATCCGGTGGCCTTGAAGTGGATGAAGCGGCTGGATCACTCGGCGATCTTCATCTTCATCGCCGGTAGTTACACCCCCTTCGCACTATTGGCGATGCCGCCGCGCACCGGAGCCGAAGTGCTGGCCATCGTATGGACGGGCGCAGCAGCCGGCGTGGCACTGAAGATGTGGTGGCCGTCGTCTCCGCGATGGGTTGGCATACCGCTCTACCTCTTGCTGGGCTATGTGGCGCTCTGGTTCGCCGGCACCCTGCTCGACGGCGGAGGGCCGATCGTCGTCGGCCTACTCGTCGCGGGCGGGATCCTCTACAACATCGGCGTTATCTTCTTCGCCATTCGTTGGCCGAACCCGTGGCCGCGCACCTTCGGCTATCACGAGTTTTTTCACGCCTTCACCGCAGCCGCGGCGGTGAGTCACTACGTCGCCGTGTGGTTCGTCGTCGTGTAATGCCGACTGGAATACTCGAATGGGCGAACAGCCCCGGACAAGAAAGCGATTCCGATCGTGGCGAAGGCAAAGAGCGAACGCAAGAACGACAACGAAACAAAGTCTGCTTCACAGCTGATCGATGCCCGAATCGCCGAGCTCGACGACTGGCGCGGCCAGACGCTGGCTCAGATCAGGAAACTCATCAGCGAGGCCGACCCGGACGTGGTCGAGGATTGGAAGTGGCGCGGTGTACCGGTGTGGTACCACGGCGGAATGATCTGCACCGGTGAGACTTACAAGAATGTCGTCAAGATGACATTCGCCAAGGGCGCTGCACTAGACGACCCGTCGCATCTCTTCAACTCCAGCCTGGATGGAAATACGCGGCGTGCCATAGATATTCACGAAGACGAGAAGATCAATGAAAAGGCGCTCAAGGCGCTCATCCGCGCCGCCGTCGCGCTGAACAAGTCGTAGGGGTCAATTCCCCACTTCCCGGAGACGTCGGCATCTTTCGTCACTGTGACGCTTATCCTCTGTCGCGCGACGTAATACATTGGAACATCTCAGGTGTCAGGTACCAATCGTCGCATCCGTGCCGCTGCCGGGGCGCGGCGGCAGGACCGTGAGCCACGAGTCCGAGAGCAGCTCCAGCAGCTGGCCGTCGGGGTCGCGGATCATGGCCGACTGATTGGAAACAGTGCCCTCGACGATCGATCCCCCAAAACTCTCGACCGCCGCAAGTACCTCGCTGAGATCGGACACCGACAGCGACAGATGAGTAAGCCCGACTTGGTCCATCACGCGGTCCGGCCCAGCGCGCAGGACGCGATGCGAGTAGGCGAGCAACTCCAGGACCAGCCCGTCGCGGACGAGATATGTCGCATGCAAGCCGATCGGTGTGTTGAGTTGCAGCAGCTGGCCCGTTCCCTCGTCCGGTGGCTGGAGTTCCCACCAGAAGGTGAAATCAAGCAGCCCCTCGTAGAAACGCCGCGATCGGGCGGTGTCGGCGACACACAATCCGACATGGTTGAAAACTATTCGCTGACGGGCCATTCAACCTCCGACGAGTGAGCGGCGACCCCTACGGTATCCGTAGCGGGAACGGGTCGTTGGCGAAATCGATTTGGGCTGCCGGATTGGCGACCGCCGTGGTCATCCCGGAGCCGAAAGCACCCGATCGGTCGAAAAGCGTGGCAGTGCCGACCGAAATACCGTCGGCCGCCCAATGTGAATCGGCTTGCACGCCGATCCACTCCCCGACGGGCAAGCGCGCCAATCCCACGGTCAGGTCTCCGTTGATGTAGCCGACCCCGTGAGTGCCGAGGTTCGTCACCAGGCTGGTGGCCTCGGCAACCATCACCGCCCGTAGGAACTGCGAGTTGGGATACCCTGCCACCACGTCAATAGCACTGTTGTAGAAGCGCTTTCGGGCGTCATTTTGATGCGCTCCCGGCCAGCGACTCCACTCACCCGCGTCGCTGTGTACAACGGTTTGCACGCCATCGTCTAACGGCGGCGGGAATGGAATTGTCGTGGGCACGGACCACAGTTGCCCTGGTGGAGCCGCCGACCGGCGGTATTGCACCAGAGTGGCCCGTGCGACCAACCGGCCCTGCTGTACCACGTCGCATTCCGCGCTACGCACTCGCCGGCCGTCACGCACCACGCGGACGGTCACCGCGGTCGCAACACCGCGCGCCGCTCGAAACAAGTCGACTGTGAGCCGCGTCGGCATGAAATCGGGCGATCCGTGCTGGAGTTCGAGCGTCCGCGCCGCCAGGCCTACGACGGCCGGTCCGTTGAGATGATCGTCGCCCCAGTGACTCCCAGCAAACTGGGTCGGTTCGAATTCACCGCTCTCGGTCAGAGTGAAATGTGCGGGTTCCACCGGCGCGTCACCTCATCGTCAGTGCCCGGTCGAACCGCGGCAGGACTAGTGATCATGGGCCCTGGACCAAAAATACTTAATATCTCAACCACCTCCGATCCAAATCAGCGAATTTGCCTTTCGCCCTTACCGTTTACATTCATCACCGACCGCCTTCGGCATACCCGTTCGGGCGTAACCGACCGGCACGCTAACATCAGCCTGATCCTTCACGTGCGACCAGAAAGACGAGAGGACCTTACCTGATGACGGGCCGTCGACAGCGACGCAGTCTGGTGGCGAGCAGCACCGTGGCAATGGCGCTGGTGCTCGCGGCGTGCGGCAGTCACACACCATCATGGTTCCCGATGCAGGCACAGAAAACGTCGAAGACACACGCTCCGGATGCGGCCCCCGCTACCTCCTCTTCGGATCTAAAACCGTTGCCCGCCAATAACATTAAAACCTTGATCTTGTCGAACGAAGACGTCAACGAGATTGTCGGACTGCCCTTGAACGATAGGTCGCAGTTCGAGTCGCCCACCGCCTCGGCCAGCGACTACAGCAAACCCGACTGCGCCCTGACCATGGGGATCACCAAAGATGCCCTCGGGGACGGGGAATTCACCGCCTACCGTGCAATCCGAAACCAGGCGTCCAAAGATGACAGTCTCATCGGGATGTTTTCGCAGAATATCGCCACATTCGAGACTTCTGGCACGGCCAGCGAGATTTTCCACAAAGCGTACGGAACGCTGGATCATTGCAATTCCGGCACCATCGCTGCCAAAAACAACCCCGCCAACTGGAAAATCCTGGCCGCAGGTCCGTTCAACGGCGATGTGGTGACATTCGGTGCCTTGCAGTTCACCGACAAAAACCAACCGCTCGGATGGCGTTGCGATCACCAGGCACGCGTCAAGAACAACGTCATCGTCGAGACGTCGATGTGCGCGTGGGCGAACGGATCGTCCGCGGCTGCGGCCGGCGTCGACCAGATCAGCGCCCGGATACCACCTCCAGACAAACCCGCTCCGCCCGCCCCGACAGACTTCTTAGCGCCGACCAAGATCAAATCCCTGATCGTCGGGGTTCCAGAAGCCAGCAAGATCCTCGGCGCCAACCTCGGCGACAGCAGCACCGTCTTGTATCCACCGGCTCCCCGTGACTTCGGCGACAAGTCCCACTGCAGCGCGTTGGAAGGACCCGACGCGAATTCTTTCGGAGCCGACGTCGACTACACCGCGTATCGGGGCACCGATTATCGCGAAGCCAAAGACAATTACCAGCACATCGTCGACCAACAGGTCGCTACATATCCGGATACCGAAACTGCATCCCGCATCTTTCACAACGCGTTCAACGGTCTCGATGGCTGCGACGGGGCCCAGGTACCCGGTGAGACCGGGAGTGACGCCCAGTTCCAGCTGCAGGCCCCCACCATCACCGACGGCAGGGCACTATGGGTGTTGACCGGAATATCCAACGGTCAGCCGGACGCGTGGCGCTGCGCCTTCAATTTCCGCACTCAGAGCAACGTCCTGTTCGTCGCGAAGGTCTGCGAGAACGGCGATCCGACCGACATCGCCAGTCAGATAGCCGATCAGATGGCCGGCGCGATCCCCAAGTGAGCCCTCGCGCGCTACAGCAAACGACGCCCATCGGCACCGAAGAAATGCAGATGTCCAGTTTGCGGATGTACGCGCACGCGGCTCCCCCGCTGAGGAGGGTCCTGCCCATCGGTGCGCGCGACGACAGGCCGATCGAATGCATTGTCGGGGCTGGTGATTCGACCGTACAGATACGCGTCCGCACCGAGTTCTTCGACCACGTCGATCTGTATCTCGACGCCGGTCGCGCCGACTTCCAGATGCTCCGGTCGGATGCCGATCACGACTTGTGCTGCGGTATCGGTCATCTCACGTGGCAGCGGGATCGACCAGTCACCGAGTGAGACGGAGTGATCGACGACCGGAAGAGTCAACAGGTTCATCGCCGGTGTCCCGATGAACTCCGCGACGAACGTGTTCACCGGACTCCGGTACAGTTCCCGCGGTGTCGCGCACTGCTGCAAGACGCCGTCGCGCAGCACTGCGACGCGGTCACCCATCGTCATCGCCTCAACTTGGTCGTGGGTAACGTACACGGTGGTGGTCCCCAGTCGCCGCTGAAGTCGGGCAATTTGATTGCGGGTTTGCACCCGTAGTTTGGCGTCCAGGTTGGACAGTGGTTCGTCCATCAGGAACACCTGCGGTCGACGAACGATCGCGCGTCCCATCGCGACGCGTTGGCGCTGTCCTCCGGACAAATCCTTCGGCTTACGATCCAGGTAGGGCTCGAGGTCGAGCAGTCGCGCCACATCCAATACCCGTTGCCGGATCTCGGCTTTCGATGTTCCCGCGATCTTGAGGGCGAACCCCATGTTCTGCGCGACAGTCATGTGCGGATACAAGGCATAGTTCTGGAAAACCATGGCCACGTCGCGGTCCTTCGGATCGGCGTCGGTGACATCTTGGGCGCCGATGAAGATCCGGCCGGAGTCGACTGTTTCCAACCCCGCGATCATCCGGAGCGATGTGGTTTTGCCGCAACCGGACGGTCCGACCAGCACGACGAACTCGCCGTCGCCGACGCTCAGGTCCAAGTGGTCAACGGCGGGTCGGTCCGTGCTCGAGTAACGCCGGGTCGCGTGCTCGAAAGTCACTGAAGCCATCGGCTACCCGCCCAGCCCGGTGACAGCGATTCCGCGGATGAAAGCGCGTTGCGCAACCGCGTACACCAACAGCAGCGGCAGCAGAATCAGAATGGACGCGGCCATCAGCACGGGCCACCTAGCGGTGTATTCGCCCTGCATCCGAACCAGCCCAAGAGTGAGGGTCGCGATACTGCTTCGCTGAATCATCAACAGCGGCCACAGAAAATCATTCCAGACGTTGACCCAGGTGAGCACCGCCAGCACCATCACCGCCGGCTTTGCGTGCGGGAGCAGTATCCGCCAGTAAATCTGCCACGGAGAGCAGCCGTCGAGGATCGCCGCTTCCTCGAGTTCGTCGGGCAGGGTACGGAAGAACTGGCGCATCAGATAGGTACCGAATGCGCTGCCGAACAATCCCGGCACGATCATGGCCCACGGAGTGTCGGTCAGCCCGGCGACGCGCATCAGAATGAACTGCGGGATCACCGTGACGGTCAGCGGCACCATCAGTGTCCCCAGATACAAGATGAACAACGTATCCCGGCCCCGAAACCGCAGGCGCGCGAACGCGTAGCCGGCCAGCGAACAGAAGAACACCTGCCCGATGCTGACGCAGCCGGCATAAAGCACAGAGTTGAAGAACATTCGCCAGAAGGGCATGACGGCGAACACGTCGCGGTAGTTGGACCACTGCGGATGTGCGGGAAACAGGCTCGGCATGGTCACCTCGCCCGTTGTCTTCAACGATCCCGACAACGCCCACAGAATGGGAAACAATGCACACGTGCCGATCGCCGTCAGCGTGGCGTACAGCACGACACCCCGAAAGACCTTGGGCCGGAACACCCGTCCTGCTATGCCCATGATCGTTCCTCCTGCGCGGCTCGACGGCGCCCAAGCCGCAACTGCACAACGGTAAGCACCAGCAGGATCGCGAACATCACCCACGCCAGCGCCGACGCGTAACCGAACTCCAGAAATGCAAAAGCATGCTGGAACAGCATGATGCCCAGAACGTACGTCGCCGTCTCGGGTCCCCCATTACGGCCGGTCAGAACGTAGACCAGATCAAAGGCCTGGAATGCGTGAATGATTGAGATAACGACCACGAACGACAGGGCACTGCGAATCAGCGGCACGGTGATCGACACGAACTGGCGCAACTCCCCCGCGCCGTCGAGCCTGGCCGCTTCATGGAGGTTCTCCGGCACCCCCTGCATGGCAGCCAACAGAATGACCGTGGCGAAAGGAACGCTGCGCCAGACGCTGACGATGCACAACGAGGCCATGGCGTATTTCGGATCGACCAACCACGGAATCGGTTCGATACCGATCCAGCCGAGGACGATGTTCAGCAGGCCGTTGTTGGTGTTGAACACGAACTGCCAGACGACAGCCATCACCACCGACGAGACCGCCAACGGCAAAAAGACGATGGTCCGAAATATGGCTATCCCCTTGATTTTCCGGTTCAGGACACCGGCTACGGCAAGGCTGATGAGCACGGTCGGCACCACAGTTCCTACCGTGTAGACCACTGTGTTGCGCAACGCGATGCTGAACAGCGGGTCTTCGGCAAAGAGGCTGCGGTAGTTCGCCGAACCGACGAACTTGGCCGGCGTGAACATATCCCAGTTGTGGAAGCTCATGTACAGCGAGAATCCGAGCGGGAACAGCATGAACACTACGACCGCCGTCAAATTTGGCGCGACGAAGAGACGGCCGGCCCGGGCGCGCCGCCTCGACGGTCCGCGTCGCGGGGTCGCCGTGGTGGCGGAAACATCGATCGATGTCATGGCGTCCGGAGCACCTCTTCGATCTTGTGCGTCAGCCCGTCTGTCAGCGACGCGGCGGGCCGCGAGCCCCGCAGAACCGGACCGACGTTGCGGTCCATCAACGCGGCGATCTTAGGCCACGCCGGAGTGACGGGCAGGCCCTCAGCGTGGGCCGGTCCGCCGGTCAACACCGCCAGATTGCTGATTCTGTTGTGCGCGTTGGCAAAACCTGGCGACCGCAACGCAGACCGCAGCACCGGTACGAACAGGCCCGTCTCGGCAATGACCGCCTGGCCGACGGGTCCGGTGGCGAATTTCACGAATTCCCATGCCTGTTTCTTGCGGGGGCTGCTCGATGCGATGGCCAGCCCGGTGGTCCCGATATTCGAATGTGCGGCATGTCCTTTCGGGCCGGTCGGCAGCACAGTGATATCGAAGTCGAGGTCTTGGGCCCGCACCAGCGTCTGATATCTCCAATGCCCGCCGAGCGCCATCGCGGCCTGGCCCGACGAGAACAGGTCCGTCTGCGACATCGACTGGGTCTCCGATGCGGTGGGCGCGACCCGGTGCTTGTTGGCCAGATCAGCGTAGAACTGAATGCCCTCGATGAACGCGTCATCGTCGAAGTTCAGGTGCGACGGATTCATCCGTGGATCTGACCACGGAACTCCGTTGTTCATCCCGAACAACATGGCGGAGTAATACGGCACCCAGGTGTCGACGAATCCCCATTGACCGACCCGGCCCGATCGGTCGCGTTTGGTGAGCGCCTTGGCGGTTTCCAAGAATTCGCCGAAGCTCCACGGCTCGTTCCAGCTCCCGGGCGGTGGGCGCACGCCGGCCTCGGCGAACAATTTCTTGTTGTAGAACAAGAAGTTTCCGGACCACTGCTCGGGGAATGCATACTGTCCGCTGCCATAACTGAATGTCTGGTACAGCGACGCGACGCTGTCCGCTCTGAGTTCGGCGGCAAAGGTCTTGTCGTGCGCCAGCATGGTGTTGAGATCCAGCAGCACTCCCCTCTCAGCCAGTCCGGAGTAGGTGAACTCCCACGCCATCAGCACATCTGGACACTTGCCGCCGGCGCAATAGATCGACACATGCTGCAATGCGTCCGGCCCGGACAACAAGGTCCGAACCTTGATGTCGGGATGCCTGCGCTGAAATGCGTCTACGACGCGAAGCCGGGCATCCGCCTCTTCGGGGTTGGCGGCGAAGAAAAAGGTCAGTGCGTCGTCCTCGGAGCTACACGCCGTCGGCCACACCGCGAGCGACGCGGCGCCGAGCGCTCCGGCGCCGCGGAGCAGCGTCCGCCGATCGAAGGGCCTGCCGCAGCCAAGTCTGGTGTTCGTGATGGGTCTCCGGATCGCAGTGACGGTTATGTGGTTCTTAGGTAATCGATCTGGCTGTGGTGTTGCTGTGCGCTGTCGATCGTCGGCGCGGCCATTATTGCGGGAAGTAGCGGACCCGATGGATCCCCGTGCCGCGTCGGGCCATATCGGCGAACAGAACGCCGCGGCGGTCGCCCGCGGTGACCGAGGCGGTAACTGTGGAACCCGCGGCAATCAGCTTCGCGGCGCTCGCACCCGAGCATCGTTCGATGAGCTCGGCGACGTCGACGACCTCCTCGTCGCCGAAAGTGATTGTCGCACCGGATGACAATGCCTGCAGCGTGCCGAATCTGTCACCTCGTCCCACGGCTTTCACGAAGGTGTCGACCAATGACTTCTGCCGAGGCCCTACTCGGCGGAAGCCGGCAAGGAATCCGACGGTGCCGCGCAACCGCTGATTGCGGATCAGCCCTTGCGAGAGTTGGACGGTGGCCGGCACGGCAGATGCGCCGTTGCGCAGGAACTGCAACATCATCGCGGGCAGCTCCCAATACGCGCGCAACATCGCAACCTTCCAGTCACCGTCGATCTGGCTGAGGTCATACCGGAGGAATGCCGGAATCGTCATCGTGACCGCTGAACCCATCGCTACCTCGAGATCGAGATCGCGGATCACCGACGAGCCGCGGACGATATCGAGATCGCGATGAAAGGCGATATCGCGTGGGCCGATGAAAGTGTCGTAGAACCGGCCGATTTCGGCCGGCCCCGTGTGTGGCCGCGAACCGACCGGATCTTCGACACGACCGTCCGCGGTGAACAGGCCCACCCATCCCGTCCGGTCATGGGCAGCCGCGGCCTGCGGTGATCGTTCCACCGCGGTCAGCAGCGTCTGCTCCGCCGGCGCCATCATGTGCCCGCCCCCACAATCGTGACGCCCGCCGCGCGCAGAGCTTCGATGGCAGCGGCGGTGGACTCCTCCCCGACCCCCACCGTCAAGTTCACCAGTACCCGAGTCGCCAAGCCCTGCCCCACAGCGTCGTCTGCGGTCCGGCGGACGCAGTGGTCGGTGGCGATACCCACCACGTCGACCTGGTCGACTGCACGTTGCCGCAGCCAGTCCGCCAGCGCAGTGCCGCTGTCGTCATGACCGCTGAACCCGCTGTAACCGGCGTCGTAGGCGCCCTTGCGGAAGACCGCGTCGAACCGCCCGGCGTCGAGATTAGGATGAAACTGCGCGCCGACGGTATGGGCAAGGCAGTGCGGTGGCCACGATGAGATGCAGTCCGGGTGGTCGGAGAAATGGTCGCCGGGATCAATATGGAAATCCTGCGTGGCTACCACGTGTCGGTAATCCGCGCTGCCATCCAGGTATGCGTTGATGGCGCTGGCGAGCGCCGCCCCACCAGTCACAGCCAGTGAGCCGCCCTCGCAAAAGTCGTTCTGAACGTCGGTCACGATCAGCGCGCGCATGAGACCACGGTATCGCCGACGGAGCCGTGCAGGACTCAGCGTGACCGTTCGTCTGACTGGGATCGGCAAAGTTAACGCCGTTACCTGTGCGTTGCATCAGGTAGCTAGTCAAACTATAGTCCAGACACGTGTCCAGAAAGTTCGCTGACGCCTCGCCCGAATCGTTCGCCGTGATTCCGCCCGGCAACACCACGCCGGATCGGGCGTGAGCATGCGGATTGCGCTGCTCTCGTACCGCAGCAAGCCGCACTGCGGCGGTCAGGGGATTTACGTCCGGCATCTCAGCCGGGGCCTGGTCGAACTCGGACACCAGGTCGAGGTGTTTTCCGGCCAGCCCTACCCCGAGGAACTCGATCCTCGGGTCGTGCTGACCGAGGTGCCCAGCCTCGACATGTATCGCGAGCCCGACCCCTTCCGCATACCGCACCCCCGGGAAATCCGGGACCGCATCGACCTGCTCGAGCTGGCCGGCGTGTGGACGGCGGGTTTCCCCGAGCCGCGCACCTTCAGCCTGCGCGCTGCGCGGCTGCTGGCCGATCGGCTGGGTGACTTCGACGTCGTGCACGACAACCAGAGCTTGGGCGTCGGCCTACTGAAAATCGCGGCGACCGGCCTGCCCGTCGTGGCGACTGTGCATCATCCGATCACCCGCGACCGGGTGCTGGACCTCGCCGCGGCAGGATGGTGGCGTAAACCGTCGGTGCGCCGGTGGTATGGCTTTTTGGCGATGCAAGAGCGAGTGGCTCGCAGTATCCCTGAGCTGTTGACCGTCTCGTCGTCCTCGGCTGCCGACATCACCACCGACTTCGGCGTGCGCCCCGACCAGCTTCATGTGGTGCCGCTGGGCGTCGACACGGACATGTTTGCACCGTCGACAGAGCCGCGAATTCCCGGTCGCATCATCGCAATTGCCAGCGCCGATCGTCCCCTCAAAGGCGTTGGGCACCTATTGCAGGCGGTAGCCAACCTGCGAACCGGACACGACCTGGAGCTGCAGTTGGTTGCCAAGCTCGAGCCCAACGGCCCGACCGAGAAGCTGATCGCCGAGCTGGGAATCTCGGATATCGTTCACATTTCCAATGGGCTCTCCGACGCGGAACTGGCGCGGTTGTTTGCCTCAGCCGAAATCGCTTGCATCCCTTCGCTTTACGAAGGCTTCTCACTGCCGGCGGTGGAAGCGATGGCCAGCGGGACACCGATCGTGGCCAGTCGCGCCGGTGCACTGCCCGAGGTGCTCGGGCCCGACGGCGGTTGCGCCAGGCTGGTGCGTCCCGGTGACGCCGCTGAGCTGATTCGGGTTATCGGCGAACTGCTCGCCTCCCCCGACCAGCTGAGGCGTCTGGGTGCGGCAGGTCGCCGTCGCGCTGTCGAGGTGTTCAGCTGGGAATCGGTGGCCGCGCAGACGGTGCGCGTCTACGAACAGGCCGTTGCGCGCAGCGCGCCGGCCCGCGACGAACGCCAGGCAGTGGGTGAGCCGTGCTGACGGTGGATTTCGACCGGCTCGGAATCGGTTCTGGCACCAACGTCATCGATATCGGCTGCGGGGCCGGCCGGCACAGTTTCGAGGCGTACCGGCGAGGCGCCGATGTAATCGCCTTCGATCAGAACGCCGCTGAGCTCGGTGAGGTCGACACCCTGTTCCGGGCCATGGCCGCCGCCGGGGAGGTGCCGCCGTCGGCGCACGCTGCGACTGTCGTCGGTGACGCGCGGGAGTTGCCTTATCCGGACGGGAAATTCGATTGCGTCATCGCCTCGGAGATCCTCGAGCATGTCCCGGCCGACGATGCCGTGATCGCCGAATTGATTCGGGTGCTCAAGGTCGGCGGCCAGCTGGCCGTCACGGTGCCGAGATGGTTGCCCGAACAAGTCTGCTGGCTGCTCTCGGACGACTACCACAGCAACGAGGGCGGCCACATCCGCATCTACCGGGCAAATCAGCTGCGCGACAAAATCACCGGACGCGGCATGACATTCACCCACACCCATCACTCGCACGCGCTGCACTCACCATTCTGGTGGCTGAAATGCATGGTCGGCGTGGATAATTCCGACCATCCGGCTGTCGCCGCCTATCACAAGATGTTGGTATGGGACATGATGCAACGACCTCTGTTGACCCGGGTGACCGAATCAACACTGAACCCGCTGATCGGCAAGAGCGTCGCGCTGTATTTCGAGAAACCGGTACCCGCCGTTGAGTTTGTCTAAAGTACCGGGCGTCACCGGCGTCCTCTCCCCCGCGCAATGCCGGCAGACGGCGGAATCGATTGCGGCACTTCAACAGCCGTCGGGTGAGATCCCATGGTCAGATGGCGGTCACACCGACCCCTGGGACCATGTGGAATGCGCGATGGCCTTGACCGCGGCGGGTTTGACCACGCAAGCGCGACGTGCCTTCGACTGGTCTCGTCACCAACAGCGCGCGGACGGCTCCTGGCCGATTCAGCTCCGCGCGGGCGCCATCGAGGACGCGAACAGCGACAGCAACTTCTGCGCCTATATCGCAGTCGGAGTCTGGCACCACGTACTGGTCACCGGTGACCTGAGCTTTGCGGCTACGATGTGGCCGACGGTGCGCACGGCTATCAACTTTGTCTTGGATTTGCAGCTCGAAGGCGGCGAAATTGGTTGGGCGCGTAGCTCTTCAGGGCCGCTGACCGAGGCGCTACTCACCGGTTGCGCCAGCATTTTCCACAGCATTCGGTGCGCGCTGGCCTTGGCGAATCTGGTCGACGAACCACAACCTGAGTGGGAGCTCGCGCTCGGCCGGCTGGGACACGCGATCACCACCCACCCGTCGGCGTTCACCGAGAAGCCACACCACTCGATGGACTGGTACTACCCGATCCTTGGTGGTGCGCTGCGCGGTCGCGCGGCAGAGGCCCGGATCGCAGACCGTTGGGGGGATTTCGTCGTCGACGGTCTGGGCATCAGATGTGTCGATGACCGGCCGTGGGTCACCGGCGCGGAGACCTGTGAACTGGTCCTGGCCCTCGATGCGATGGGCAATCGGCAGGCCGCTCTGCAGCAGTTCGCCGCGATGCAGCACCTGCGCGAGAAGGACGGCTCCTACTGGACCGGACTGGTGTTCAGCGATGGGAAGCGTTGGCCCGTCGAGCGAACGACATGGACCGGAGCGGCTGTCATTCTCGCCGCCGATGCGCTGTCATCCACAACCGCCGGCAGCGGCATTTTCCGCGGCACCGAACTTCCGCGCGGCCTGGAAAGCGATTACGACTGCGAGTGTGCGACCAGCCAGTTCGATCGCTAAACCGCGACTCCGGCCTCGCCTTTTCGCCGCTGCAACACCCGCATCGACCCGATCGCGAACTTCTCCTGGAACGCACCGCTTTGCAGTGCGCGGCAATAGATCTCGTAAGGCGGCCGCCCGCCGTCACGCGGATCCGGAAAGACGTCGTGGATGATCAGCGCGCCTCCGATGCTCACCCACTTCGCCCAGCCGTCGTAGTCCTTGTGCGCGGCGTCCGCGCTGTGGCCACCGTCGATGAACAACAGTTGCAGCGGCGTCCGCCAGCCCGCGGCCACCACGGTCGACTTGCCGACCACGGCGACCACGTTGTCGTCCAGGCCGGCGGCGTCGAGCGTGTGCCGCAATGTCGGCAACGTATCGAAACGTCCGGTGACGGCATCGACCATCGACGCGTCGTGGTACTCCCAGCCGGGCTGGTGCTCTTCGGAGCCGTGGTGGTGGTCGACGGTGTAGAGCACGCTGTCACGCGCATGCGCAGCAGCGCCCAGCAGCACCGTCGATTTGCCGCAGTATGTGCCGATCTCCACCCCGACACCATGATCGAGGTAGCTCAGCGCCGCGTCATGCAGCGCGCGACCTTCATCAGCGGGCATGAAGCCGATGACCTGCTCGGCCAATTCGAACAACCGGCTGGTCAGCTCGTCGTGAGCAGTGCGATCTGAGGAGGTTGTCATCCCCTGAACCGTAACGCATCCGGTTGCCGCACCTGAGGCGGTGTAGTAGTGTCCGGACACGTGTCCACCCCGGTAGCTCGGGAATCGACCAGGCGACGACTGAGCGCCAAGCAAGCCGATACTGTTGACCGGCTGGGCCAAGCCGCGATCGGTGTGCTGAGCCGAGAAGGCTTCTCCGGGTTGACGATTCGAATGGTCGCGGCCGAAGCCGGCGTTGGCGCGGCCACGGCGTACACCTATTTCTCGTCGAAAGAGCATCTCGTCGCCGAAGTTTTCTGGCGCCGGTTGGCCGCCAGCCCGGTTCCGCCGACCGATTCTCCGGATGCGACGGTGCGGGTGATCGCGGTGCTGCGTCAGATCGCGTTGTTGGTCGCCGACGAACCCGCATTGGCGGGCGCGGTGACCCATGCGTTGCTGGGCAAGGATCCCGAGGTCGAGCATCTGCGGCTGCGCATCGGACTCGAAATCAATCAACGCCTGGTGGCCGCCTTGGGCCCCGGTCACACCCCCGACCTGGTCGAATCACTCGAGCTGCTCTACGCGGGAGCATTGGTACGCGCCGGCATGGGCTACGCCTCGTACACCGAGATCGCCGACCGGTTGGAGGCCTCGGCGCGACTTCTGTTGGCCGAGAGGCCCTAGTTGCGGTTGCAGACTGGCATGATCAACGCCCATGGACATCGTCGACCATCCTGAACGCGATCAGGCCTGGGATTCCACGGCGCGGTCCGAGACTGAAGTCCAACGGCTGGACCGTAATTGGATCAGCCTGCTCCAGGAGTTGCGGGTCGTCCAGACCGGTGTGCAGCTGCTGACCGGATTCTTGTTGACCCTGCCGTTCCAGTCCCGATTCGACGGACTGAGCACCGCGATGCGGGTGGTCTATCTGGCGACGGTCGGCTGCTCGGTCGCCGCCACGGTGCTCTTGGAGGCCCCGGTCGGCATGCATCGCTTGTTGTTTCGGCGGCATCGAACCCAGTACCTGGTGTCGGCGGCCCACCGGTTTGCCTACGCGGGACTGCTTCTGATGGGCTTGGCGCTCACCGGGGTCACGGTGATCATTTTCGGCGCGGTGGCCGGTCCGGCCACTGGCGCCATTGCCGGAGCCTGCGCCATCGTGGCTCAACTCGGTTTTTGGGTGGTGTTGCCATTGTGGGCACGACATGAGGCGCCCCCACCCACCTCGTGACGACCGCCGCTGGCGTTTGACGGCCCGGTTTGCCCGGCGGACAACCTGGGAACACAGCTGCCATGTTGATTCGCAGAGTCGCTCGTCCCCTGCTGTCCGCGGCATTCATTGGCCAAGGTGTCGAAACATTGCGCAACCCAGCGGCCACGCTCGAGGCGACCGAGCCGACTGTCGCGGCGCTGCGCAACCTGCCGGACCCGTACGGAGACAAAGTTCCCTCGAATCCCGAAACCGCCGCGCGGATCAACGCGGCGGTTCAGGTAGCCGGCGGTGTGTTGCTGGCCACCGGCAAGATGCCCCGCATCGCTTCGGCCGCGCTGGCGTTCACGGTCATACCGGGCAGCCTTGGCGGACACCTTTTTTGGACGGAAAGCGACCCGCAACGCAAGGCGCAGAAGCGCCGCGACCTGCTCACCGACCTGAGCCTGCTGGGCGGCCTGATCATCGCCGCCGCCGATACGGCCGGCAAGCCCTCGTTGGGTTGGCGAGGCAGGCAAGCAGCGGGCCGCATCTCAGAGGCGGTATCCAGCGCGCTACCGCTGGACGGATCCGACGACTCGGTGCTCGATTCCGAGTTCGCCGAACGGATCGCCCACGGCCTGCAGGCCGGAGCCGAGCGCGGCCGCGAGTTGGCCAGCACCGCCGCCGAGCGAGGTGCGCCGCTGGTCGAAGCTGCCCGCAAACGGGGCGGCGAGCTGGCCAGTACCGCCGCGGAGAAGAGCGCACCGGTAGTCAAGAAGGCACGCAGGCGGGCCCGGAAGCGCGGCGCCGAACTGGCCGATATCGCCCGCGAACGCGGCGCCGACTTGGCCGAAACCGCGCGCGAGCGCGGCAGCGAGTGGGCCGACATCGCCATTGAACGCGGCAGTGAACTCGGCGAGCGAGCTTACGAGCGCGGTACCGAGCTGGCCGAAACCGCGCGCGAGCGGGGCGGCGAACTGGCTCACCGCGGCAGGGTCAAGGCCCGTCACTGGCACTGATCTGGCGATCGACGGGCGCCATTTAGCGCGGTAGATTGGCTGGCACCGCTGCTAGGAGCCCCCTCATGACATCAGCTGACTTCGACCCGCAATACGGTTACCCCCCGGCCGGTTCACCACAGTCGTCGCACGGCCAAGCCGGCGGCCTCGGCGCGCGGTTCTTCGCCCGGCTGATCGACGGCATCCTGGTGAACATCGTGGTGTTCCTGCTGTCGATGTTCCTGTTCGATCGCGATTATGTGTGGCTGGTAACCGGGCTGTTCTCCGGCGTGTTGATGTTCGGCTACTTTGTGCTTTTCGAAGTCACCAACGGCGCCACCCTCGGCAAGAGGCTTCTGGGCTTGACGGTCCACGGCCCGGGCGGAGCACCAAGGCCGGACGTCACGCAGTCGGCCATTCGCAACTCGTTCACCTTGCTGGCCGTGGTGCCTTACCTCGGCCCGCTGCTGGCATTCATCGCCTACGTCGTGATCGCCGTGACGATCAGCGGCAGCCCCACCAAGCAGGGCAAGCACGACGAATTGGCCGGCGGCACCCAGGTAGTCAAGGGCTGACCGACAAGAACCTCACGAATGCCTCGACGATGGCGTCGACGCTCTGCGCGACGCCAACGGATATCCCACGCTCGTCGGGATCCAGCGGTTCCAGCGTCTCGAATTGGGACGTCACCAACGACGAAGGCATGAAGTGCCCCGGTCTGTCGGCCTGTCGGCTACCGATCAGTTCCGGCGGTCCGGTCAGGTGCAGAAACGCGATATCCGAACGGTGCGAACGCAACTGGTCGCGGTACCGGCGTTTGAGCGCCGAGCAGCTCATCACGCCGCTGTCGTGGTCGGCCAGCCATTCCCCCACCGCGTCCAGCCACGGATAGCGGTCATCGTCGTCGAGCGGAGTGCCCGCGGCCATCTTCGCGACGTTGGCTGCCGGGTGGAACGCATCGGCGTCGGCAATCGGAACACCGAGACGAAGCGCCAGCGCCGCACCCACCGTCGACTTGCCGGATCCCGACACGCCCATCACGACGACCGGTGTGGTTGGCGGATAAAGCTTTTCAGCGTGCACGCGTTCGGCTACTGCGCCAGCAGATTCCGGTTCCACTCCAGCCAGCCCACACCCGTTCTTCCGTCGGCAGTGGTCACGCTGGCCCACACCCGCGGGAATTGACTGGCCCGTCCGTCTTGTGCGACCAGCCGTAGTGGTGCATGTCCGCGCACATCGGCGGTCGCGGTGATGCCGCCGGGCTCGATCGCCAGCGTCGCGCCGATCGGCAATCCATCGGCGTCGAATGTCTGGACCGGACTGACAGATTGCAACTCGGTGATCGCACCGCCGCGGCCCTGGACATAGCCGACGCTGACCGCCGGCACGCCCGGTATCTTGATGTCCACCGCGTGCAGGTGGGTCCCGTCATCGAGATGCACAGCGCTCCAGATCCAGTCCATGCTCCACCAGTCACGCACTCCCCACGAGTGATCCCGCTGCCCGGGCACCGTGTCAAGGACGTAGCGACGGCCGTCGACTGTAACAGATCCCGTTACAGTGCAAGGTATCTCGTAGCGGGTAGCCAGCCGGTACTGATACGGCGTGCCGTCGGTGGTCCACTCCAGATCAATCTCCACCTCGGCCGGGACGCCTTGTTCTGCCCGTAACAACGCGGCTGGGTCCTGGTAGGACTGGCCCTGCCCGCGCAGGGACATCCGATAGACGCGCAGCGGCTCATCGGCCGAGTGGGTGAAATCGATTGCGCTTGTGCGAACCGCCCACGGATCGGCCGGCAGCGGAACCTCGAAGTCGACCACGGCGACCGTGGGCAGGCCGGGACCACACAGCAGCGCGTGCAGCCAGGCGGTCCGCTGGTTAGGGATCAGTCCGAGCCGCAGCCAGCCACCGAATCCCTGTGCGGCATCGGCGAAGTCGGCATACCAGCTTTCATTCCACAGCGTCTCGTCGGTGGCGGCGTGGGCCGATTCGTCATCGTGCGACGGGCACAGCGGCTCGACGGGCGCCGGTGCGCGCAAGATGGCCAGTGCGTCGGTGTCGAGCACATGCTCACAATGACGTTGCAGCATGGTCATGAACATCGCGTCGCCGCGTTCGGTGCGTTCCACCAACATCGACGATACGATCGCCATCATCACCCCGAAGAAGCTCTGCCTGCGCACGCCTTCGCGGACGTCAGCCAGGGTGATCGGCGCATCCGGACCCAGCGCCCGGTGATAGTCGTTGAGCAACGCGTCGTAGTGTTCACGCCGATCCGCAGCCGGCAGAGCACAACCGAGGAAATACGCCAGGTCGGTCATCGCCGGAGCCCAGGTGACCGTCTGCCAGTCGACCACGGTCAGCGGTCGCGCACCGCCGTCCTGACCGAACAGCAAGTTGTCCAGCCGATAATCGCCGTGCACCAGACCATGAAGCCGGTCTTCGGCCGCCTCATCGGCCAGGAAGCCGTCGAAGCCGCCGACCAGCCGTTCGCACACCATGCGGTGCTGCGGCGCGATCTGGTCGCCGTAGCGATCGATGAAGCCGGCGTGCAGCGCGGTGATCAACGCCTGGTTGATCGGCGCGGCGCGATTCAGCCATGCCGCGTCGGCGAGCGTGGCGTCACCCAGCAACGGACCCTGCAGCCTGGCCAGCTCGGTGACTGCGATTCGGGCTTGCGCCGTTGTGGCGCCGCGGATTTCATCACCGACAACGGCGGGATTGGCGTCCCCAAGGAGGACATCGAAAATTCCGGACGACGCGTCGAAAGCGGTGTGGTAGCACGGCGCGACCGGACCCTGCAGTCGCGGCGCGATATCGCGGTAGAAGCACACCTCGCGCTCATAGAGCCCCAGCGTCACCCCGGTCTGACGGCTCATCGGGTCGGTGGCGGCAACTTTCAGAACGACCGAGTCCGGCCGATCGGTGCTTGGCGCAGAGTCTGCGTAGCTCAACTGAACTCGGTAGCACTCGCTCATCTGGCCGGTGCCGATGCGCTCGACGGTGAAGTCTGCGATATCTCCGACACCGATGGCGGCCGTGAGCCAGGCAGCGGTGAGGTCGGCCGGCCGTTCGACGACGTTGTCGGTATGCGATGTCATGGCTCGTCCACGAAATCACATTCGCGGTCATCGCGCCAGGGAGAAGCCCTCCCACGCCATGCGCCGCTCAGGGTGCGGATCGAACTCCAGATGCGACTTGCGGTCGAACACCATCACCGCCCGGTCGGTGTCGGCGTAGACCGGCCAGTCGTCACCAGGATTACCGTTACGGCTGAATGCCCGCCAGCGCCTTTGCACTTCGCTGGTGACCCGCAGAGCGGATCGCCGATCGACGGGCGCCGTGAGCAACGCCCCGAGCTTGGTGCGATATACACCGAACACCGCGAGCAGTTCGGTGGCGTGGGTGGCTCCGAGCCCAGACCAGCGCAGCACCCGCGGCGCGTAGTCGTACCGGTACAGATACACGGGCGCGTGCCTGCCGTGAGCCTCGGCGATCTCCCACGCCGCAGAGCTGAACGCGAAATCGCCGCCGAGCCGGATGCACGCAGATCGGCCCGGATAGTCCGGGTAGGCGCCGGTAATTCGTTCTCGGGCAGCGGGATCCACCTCGGCCAGCAGGGCCTCGATCATCGGTTCGGTGGTGGGCAGTAATTGCAGGAAACGCGTGAACAGGCGTCCTTCTTCGGCGTTGGTTCCCACGATGAGCGGAACCCGGTGCGATGTGCCCTGCCGCATCGCCTCGACAGGATCAAGTGGCAGGTAGTCGTCACCGAACACAGGGCCGATGGGGAACGCGCCGAGCATGTCGCGCACGCCGTCGTCTATCAATCGATTTTGCGCTGCCACAAGTTCTGCGGGAGACGCTTTCAGCAACGCGTGGGCCGCATCCTGCTTGCGAGCGCCCAGCAAAGTGGCGAATCGCGCGGCGAATTCGGCCGCTACCTCAGTGGATCGGGTCATGCCGCTGGCCGGACTCTCCGAAATCGCCTGGGCGAAAAGGCCTTTTGCATCGGGCGCAGCCAGCAGCGCCGCAACCGCATGCGCTCCGGCGCTTTCACCGAACACCGTCACATTGTCCGGATCCCCGCCGAACGCCCCGATGTTGTCTTTGACCCAGCGCAACGCCAGCACCACATCGCGCAGGAACAGGTTGCTTTCGAGGGTGATGTCCTTGGTGGACAGCGCCGACAAGTCCAGGCAGCCCAGCGCGCCGAGACGGTAGTTGACCGAAACATAGACACAGCCACGGCGAGCCAGAGCCACCCCGTCGTAGATCGGCGTGGCCGAGCTGCCCATGATGTATCCACCGCCGTGCACGAACACCATGACCGGAATCGACTCGCTGCCGGGTGCTTCCGGTGCGACGACATTCAGCGTGAGGCAGTCCTCGCCCATCGGCTGGTATTTGCCCACCCCGAGCAACGTGTAGCGACGCTCTTGAGGTGCGCACTTGGTGAAGCCGTGGCAATAGCGCACGCCCGGCCACGGCTGGGCGGGCTCCGGTGCCCGGAATCGCAGCGCACCGACCGGGGGGCGGGCGTATGGGATCGATCGCCACCGGTGTACGCCGTCGCGGGTGAAGCCTTCAACGGTGCCCGCGGCTGTCGTCACGCGGACGGTGTGTTCGTGCATCATCTGACGGTAGCGAACGTCAAGGGGTGGCGCTCGGCAGGTCCGGTTCGAAGACGCGGATTGTTCCGCTGCTGCCGTCGACCTCGATCAACGCCCCGGCCGCGAGGCGCCGCGTCGCGTCGTGCACGTCCACGACGCATGGGATGCCGAATTCGCGTGCCACCACCGCGGCGTGCGACATCGGCCCGCCCAGTTCCGTCACGACGGCGCCGGCATAGGAGAACGCGGCGGTGTAACCGACGTCGGTGACTTCGGCGACCAGGATCTCGCCGGCTTCCAGCTCGTCGATGGTCTCCGGCCTGACGATGCGCACCCGACCGCGGACCCGACCGCCGCTCACGCCGGCCCCGGTCAGGGTTTCGCCGCGGGAAAGTACCGATGCCTCGACGGCAGTGGGCTGCCAGTCGCCGGTGAAGACCGCCGGCGGCGTCACTCCGGCAAGTCGCTGCTGTTCGGCGCGACGGCCCGCCACGAGGGCCGCGGCATCGGCGGGAAGCGCGTCGAGTTCGTCGACCAGCAGATAAAACACGTCGTCGGCAGCCTCGAGCGTTCCCGATTCCACCAGCCTGCGACCAAGCTCGCGAAGTAGATTGCGTAGCACCCAGTTTGCCCGCACCATGCGGTCGCGACGGACTTCGCGGTCGCGAACCTGATGAGCGGCCAGCAGCGCAACCGGTCGGGCGCGCAGTGGGATCACCGGACGGCTGGTCACCGAACGGGACGGCATATCAAGTGATTTCGACACCATCCGGAGCAGTAACTCTGGGTTGTCGGCGTAGCTGAAGGAGCGCATCTCCAGCTCCGCGGGGCCGCGGTGTCCGACCTTGTTCAACTCACTGCGGACCGCTGCGTAAAATCGCGGGGCGTTGGCGGACAATTCGGCCAGGTGTTCGCCGGGACCCGCCAGTATCCGGGCCGCGTCAGGGTCACGCTGTGCGGTTTCGGCCAGCCGGTACACGGCGCTCAGCGGCCCCGCGCTGGCCAGCTCTTGGCCGACCG
Source organism: Mycobacterium sp. (assembly GCF_049278535.1). Classification (GTDB taxonomy): domain Bacteria; phylum Actinomycetota; class Actinomycetes; order Mycobacteriales; family Mycobacteriaceae; genus Mycobacterium. Next base: position 27,215 of record NZ_JBAPMI010000147.1, read on the forward strand.
GTAGCACCATGTCGCGCCCATTCAGGCCGCGCAGGATCGTGCTCAGCGCCGCGAACGCCATGAACGTCCCGGACGCGAGCACCCAGCCGTCGACGACGTAGTCGCGCGCCAACAAGATCAAGCTCTGCAGTCGAGGTTCGGAAAGTTGCGAAAGATCGCCCACTGCAATCTCTTCCAACCGCTCGATATCGTGGACGAAGTCGTCCGTGTCGCGAGTTGCGCCGACGATCAGCCCGGCCAGGTTGACACCGAACACACCAAGATTACGGATCGTGCGCAACGGGCCTGCTGCGTTGCGGGATTCGCGCGGTAGCTGCTGTTCACCGTGGATCGGCAGTGTGGCCACGCTCGGACCGAAGAACTGGCTCTGCCTAACCACGGTGCCCGGCTTGACGAACGGCACGACTTCAGCCATGTAATGTGCGGTGGTGATAGCTCCGTACAGGCGGTGTGCGAACACTCCGACTGTGCGAGTGGCCATCTCGCGCTGAATCAGTCCGCCTGGCCGTAGACGTCGTGCGATCACCGCACCTGATGCGCGCAGTCCTCTGACCGTGACCGACGACGACGAGGGTGAGAACGGCCCCGGCAGCGCCTCCGACAAGTTGGTGGCCAGATAGGTCGGGAAGCGCGGGTCGATCGGGGTGTCGAACTCGCCATTGCCACCGTCCGGGCCGGCCATCACCGTCGGCAACCCGTCGGCGGCCGGTATATCGACCGCCGGGATGTCCTGCACATGCGTCAATCGCCACGGCAGCGAGGTCGACCACGACCCGAAGCTCACGTGGCCACGTACCGCCAATGCGACGTCATCCAAGCAGTCCCGCCCGGTCCAGGCCGGTGTGTAGTTCCATTTATCGCGCAGCAGAGCGGTATCCAGCGGTGGCGCGCTCACCAGTAGGTCAAGTTCGGCCGGCCGGCTCAGCCCTCGCAGCCATCTTGGCACCCGCAGGATCGGCCGCCCGAGTGTTTCGGCGATCTCTGCGAGGGTGAACTCCCCCGGCGCGGCGAGGTTCACCGGCCCGCTGCCGATGCCCGGGTCGGCGGCAGCTCGAACGAAAACCCGGTGTGCGTCGTCGCTGTGCACGACTTGCAGGGGCACGTCGCTGTCTGAGAAGAAAACGGAAGCCAATGCTCGTCGCACCCAATTGTCGACTCCGCGGCCAAGGACCGCCGCCGAGCGGATCGCCACCCATTCGGCACCGCACGCCGCGATCATCTCCTCGGCGCTGGCCTTGTCGCGTCCGAACGTCGAAACAGGCTGCAGCGAGTCGGCTTCCGACCATCTCGATCTGCCGAAACCATAGACATGCGCCGATGAGGCGAAGACGATGCGGCGGGTATCGCTCTGTGTCATCGCGTCGAGCACATTGCGGGTGCCGCCAATGTTGACCTCGTGTTGGCCGGCCGCAGGAGTGACCGCCCAGGCAGCGTGCACCACGACCTCGGCGCCCTCGACCGCCTGCCGCACCGCTGCGACGTCGCGAATATCGCCGTGCACGAAGGTGGCTTCGCTGGGCCAGCTTTCGGGCCGATGGCGGGCCAGACCGACGACGTCGTGGCCGGCACTGAGCAGACGGACGACCACGCCGCGGCCGATGACTCCGCTGGCCCCGGTGACGGCGATCCTCATGGTCTAGTCGTCGTCGTCGAGGAACGCCGCATTGACCAAGTCGTCGAGATCCATTGTTGCGAGGTCTTTTTCCCTGTCCTGTTCAGCATCGGCGCCGTCGGCCTCGTTTGCCAGGCTGAGCAGCAGCTCCAACACCCCGGCCTGCCGCAGCCGTTTGACCGGGATCGAGGCCACCACCCGCTGGATCTCCGCCTCACCGGGGGCGGCTTTGGGCGCCGCCTCGACCGCGGCGCCGACCAATTCCTGGCGGAAGTAACCCGCCAGAGCCGTGGAGTTCGGGTAGTCGAAGATCAGCGTCGGCGACAGCGGGAGCCCGGTCGCGGCTTTGAGTCGGTTGCGCATCTCGACCGCGGTCAGCGAGTCGAAGCCCAACTCCTGGAACGCCTTGTCCGGATCGATCGCCTCCGGGGTGGTGCTGCCCAGCACTGTCGCGATGTGGGACCGCACCAGATCCAGCAGCACCGCCTGTTGCTCGTCCTCGGGCAGACCTTCGAGGCGTTGCAGTAGCGCGGATTTCGACTTTGCGGCGGCCAGCGAGTCGTCGACCTGACGCCGAGCCGGCGCGTTGATCAGATCGACGAACATCGGTGGCAGGGTTCCACCGTCGAACTTGGCCCGAAGCGCGGTGGTGTCGATGTGTGCGGGCAGCAGGAACGGCTCGTCGATCACCATCGCGGTGTCGAGCAGTTGCAGCGCCTGGGTGGACGACATCGCCACGATGCCGTCGCGGGCGAATCGCGCGAAGTCCACGGCTTCCAGTGCGGTGGTCATGTCGCTGGTCTGATCCCACAGACCCCAACCCAGCGAAATCGCCGGCAGGCCGCGAGTCCGGCGGTGCACTGCCAAGCCGTCCATGAAGCTGTTGGCGGCAGCGTAATTCGCCTGGCCCGATGATCCGACCAGCCCGGCCATCGACGAGAACATCACGAACGCCGACAGATTCGAATCCTTGGTCAGCTCATGCAGGTTCCACGCCGTATCCACCTTGGCTCGCAACACCGCATCCATCCGCTCCGGGGTCAATGACGTCACCACTGCGTCGTCAAGAACGCCCGCGGTATGGATCACCGCCGACAACGGATGCTGGACCGGAATGTCGGCCAACACCTTGGCCAGCGCCGCCCGATCCGACGCATCACAGGCGACCACCGATACTTCGGCACCGCCGGCGGACAACTCCGTGCTCAGGTCCGCGGCGCCCGGGGCATCCGGACCGCGCCGACCGATCAACACCAGGTTGCGGGCCCCGTGATTGGCGACGACGTGACGCGCCAGGGCCGAACCCGCCATGCCGGTACCGCCGGTGATCACCACCGTGCCCAACGCCCACGCATCCGGCATCGTCAATACCACCTTGCCGGTATGACGAGCCTGACTCAGATACCGCAGCGCTGCGGGCGCGCGGCGCACATCGAATGCGGTCACCGGTAGCGGCCGAAGCGTCGTGTCGTCGAACAACGCCAACAGGTCGCCGAGCATCCGCTGGATGTGGTCTGCCCCGGCCTCGAAAAGGTCGAAGGCGCGGTAGCGCACACCGGGATACTGCTGGGCGATCTCACCGGGTTCGCGGATGTCGGTCTTACCCATCTCCAGGAACACCCCACCGGGGGCCACCAGACGCAGCGAGGCATCAACGAACTCGCCGGCCAGCGAGTCCAGCACCACATCCACGCCGCGACCGCCCATTACCGCACGGAATTTGTCCTCGAAATCCAGCGTGCGGGAATCGCCGATGTGATCATCGTCAAAGCCCATCGCCCGCAATGTGTCCCACTTGCCACGGCTGGCAGTGGCGAACACTTCCAGACCGAAGTGACGTGCCAACTGCACCGCGGCCATGCCGACCCCGCCGGCCCCGGCGTGCACCAACACCCGCTGGCCCGACTTGACGTCAGCCAAGGCGGTCAGCGCGTAGTAGGCCGTCGTGAAGACCACCGGCGCGGTGGCGGCTTCGGTGTACGACCAGCCTTGCGGGATCTCCATCAGCAGGCGGGCATCGGTGACCGCCATCGTGCCGGTGCCTTCCGGGAACAGCCCCGTCACCCGGTCTCCGACGGCGAAACGACCGACATCCGAGGCGGTTTCGATCACCACACCGGAAGCCTCTACACCCATGACGGCATCCTCGTCGGGGTACAGACCCAGCGCGATCATGACATCTCGGAAGTTGGCCGGCATAGTGCGAACCGCGACCCGGACCTGGCCGGCTGCCAGCGGTGCGTCGGCGTCCGGGATCGGCTCGAGGACCAGGTTCTCGAAGGTGCCCTTGGTGGACATGCCCAGTCGCCACGCCTCGTCACCGGGGGGCACCAACAGCGCGTCCACCGCCCGGCTGCCATGTACCCGACCCGTGTAGACCGCTTCTTTGCGCACGACGACCTGTGGCTCGCCGGCCGCCAGTACCGCGGCGATCGCCGTATCGTCCAGCGGCGCATCGGAGTCCACCAGAACGATCCGGCCCGGATGCTCGGTCTGCGCCGAACGCACTAATCCCCACACCGCGGCACCGGCCAAATCGGTGACGTCCTCCCCCGGCAGACCCACGGCCCCACGCGTCGACACCACCAGCATTCCGGAGTCGTTTTCGGAGAGCCAGGACTGCAGTGCTGCCAGTGCGGCGTGCGTGCGGGCATAGGTCGATGCCAGCGGATCGTCGTCGACGGGCTGCGATTCGAAGATATCGTGTGGCGGCGTCTCACCCTTGGCTTCGCTAGCCGCGGGTGACCAGACGACTTCGAAGATCCGGTCGGGCCCCGAGCCCGATACGGCCGCCATCAACTGCTGACGCGATACCGGGCGGGCGACCATCGACGCTACCGACAAGACCGGCAGCCCCAGCGCGTCGGCCAGTTCCAGCGATACCGATGACGGACCCGACGGTGCTATACGTGCTCGCACCGACGCTGCGCCGGCCGCGTGCAGCGAGACGCCCTGCCACGAGAACGGCACCAGGACATCATCTTTGCCGTCATGATCGGCCTCGGTCGCGACGATCACGGCGTGCAGGGCGGCGTCCAAGACCGCCGGGTGCACGCCGAATCCGGCCGGCGACACACCGGCGTTGTCGGGAAGCGACACATCGGCGAACACCTCGTCGCCGCGGCGCCACATCGCGGTCAACCCTTGGAACGCCGGACCATAGCCATAGCCGCGCGCGGCCAACCGGTGGTAAAGCCCGTCGATGTCGACCGGTGTTGCGCCCGGTGGTGGCCAGGCGGCCAGGTCGGTGCCGGCCTCCTCGGCGCCGGGTCGGACAATGCCTTCCGCGTGCAATGTCCAGCCCGAGTGTGCGTCGCTGCGCGAATACACCGACACCGCACGGTTGCCCGTCTCGTCAGCGGCGCCGACGACAACCTGCATCGACACCGAACCCGTTGCCGGGATCACCAGTGGCGCCGCCAGCATCAGCTCGTCGACAACAGTGCAGCCGACCTCGTCGCCGGCGCGGATCGCCAATTCCACGAAGCCCGATCCAGGGAAGATGACGACACCGCCGATGGCGTGATCGGCCAACCACCCGTGCGATCCCGATGAAAGCCGGCCGGTAAGAACCACGCCGCCCAGGCTCGGCAGCTCCACCACAGCCCCCAGCAGCGCGTGCTCGCTGGCTGCCAAGCCAAGTCCGGCGGCATCGACCGCGACCTCATCACGTGATAGCCAGAACCGGCGTCGTTCAAAGGCGTACGTCGGCAGCTCGACAAACGTGGCTCCCGGCAGTGTGGCACGCCACTGGACTCCGACGCCGGACACGAACGCCCGGGCCACGCCGGCCATCACGCTGTTGGGTTCGGGACGGTCTTTGCGCAGCAACGGCACCGACATGACGTCGGCGTCAGCCAAAGATTCCTCGATGGACGATGTCAGGCCACCGCCGGGGCCTACCTCGACGAATCGGGTGGCGCCAACCGAATTCGCGTGCCGGATGCTGTCGGCGAACCGAACCGCGGCCCGGATGTGTTGGGTCCAGTAGTCGGCCGTCGCGAAGTCGTCTCCGGCCAGCTCGCCAGTCACATTGGAGATGACCGGAATGGTGACCGGATTGACCGCGAGTTCCCGTGCCGCTGCTTTGAATTCGCCGATCATCGGCTCCATCAAAGGCGAGTGGAAGGCATGCGAGACGGCGAGCTGGTGCACCCGCCGGCCCTGGGCGCGCAGTTGATCGGCGATGGCGGTTACCGCCGCTTCGTCTCCAGAAACCACGACCGAGGACGGGCCGTTCACCGCGGCGATTCCGGCGTTGTCGGTCAGCAGCGGACGTACCTCGTCCTCAGTGGCCTGCACGGCGACCATGACGCCGCCCGGCGGCAGTGCCTGCATGAATCGGCCACGCGCGACCACGAGCAGCGCCGCGTTCTCCAGCGACAGGGCACCGGCGATGTGCGCCGCGGTCAACTCGCCGACCGAATGGCCCATCACCATGTCGGGCCGCATTCCCCAGGACTCGAGCAGTCGGTACAGCGCAACCTCGACGGCGAACAGTGCCGGTTGAGCGAATTCGGTTGTGTTCAGCAGGTCTTCGTCGTGACCCCACATCACTTCGCGAAGCGGACGTAACAGGTGGCGGTCCAGCTCGCCGACCACGGTGTTGAATGCTTCGGCAAAGACCGGGTAGGTGGCGTGCAGTCCCATGCCCATGCCGAGCCACTGCGAGCCCTGGCCGGGAAAGACGAATACGGTTTTACCGGCCAGCCCGGTCCCGCTGATCACCGACGTACCTGGCTGGTGATCGGTCAGCTCGCCCAAACCGGCCAGCAATTGCTCACGATCGGCAGCCAGCACCACCGCGCGATGCTCGAAAGCCGAACGACCCGCCAGCGACCACCCGACGTCGGCGGCCGCCAATTCGTCCCGGGCGCCGATGAATTCGGCCAACCGTGCGGCTTGTGATTCCAGGGCAGCCGTCGACTTGGCCGTTACCACCCATGGGATGACGGCCCGCGGCGTGACCGGGGTTTCGACGGGCTGCTCGACCGGCGGGGCGGACTCGATGATCACGTGCGCGTTGGTTCCGCTAATGCCGAACGACGACACCCCCGCCCGGCGCGGGCGTCCGTTGGCCGGCCAGGGCTGCTGGTCGGTCAGCAGTTGCACCGAGCCCATCGACCAATCCACATGCGGGCTGGGCGCATCCACGTGCAGCGTCGCCGGCAGCACCTGATGGCGCATCGCCAGGATCATCTTCATCACCCCGGCCACACCTGCGGCGGCCTGGGTGTGGCCCATGTTGGACTTGATCGAACCCAACCACAGCGGCGTGTGCCGATCCTGTCCATAGGTCGCCAAAATCGCCTGGGCCTCAATCGGATCGCCGAGTGTGGTGCCGGTGCCGTGGCCTTCGACCGCGTCGACGTCAGCCCCGCTCAGTCCCGCGCTGGCCAATGCCGAGCGGACCACCCGCTGCTGGGACGGCCCGTTGGGGGCGGTCAGCCCGTTGGAGGCGCCGTCCTGGTTGATGGCCGAACCGCTCACGACCGCCAGTACCGGGTGGCCGAGTCGCTTGGCGTCGGAGAGCCGCTCCAGCACCAGCATCCCGCCGCCCTCGGAGAACCCGGTGCCGTCGGCGGCCCCGGCGAACGCCTTGCAGCGACCGTCGGTGGAAAGTCCTCGCCAGCGGCTGAATTCGACAAAGATGTCGGGCGTGGCGTTGATCGTGACACCTCCCGCCAAGGCGAGATCGGACTCGCCGGACCGCAGCGACTGCGCCGCCATATGCAGCGTCACCAGCGACGTCGAGCATGCGGTGTCCACCGACACCGCCGGGCCTTCCAGCCCCAGCACATAAGACACCCGGCCCGACGCCACGCTGGACAGCTGCCCGGTGAGCCGGAAGCCTTCTACCGGCTGAGCGGAGAACATGCCGTAGCCCTGCGTCATCAGCCCGGCGAACACTCCGGTGGCGCTCCCCCGCAACGTGGTCGGGTCAATCCCGGCCCGCTCCAACGCTTCCCAGGTCAACTCGAGGAACATCCGCTGCTGGGGATCCATCGCCAGCGCTTCAGACGGTCCGATGCCGAAGAATGCCGGGTCGAAGTCGCCGACGCCCTCGACGAAACCACCGGTGCGGGTGTAGCAGGCGCCGGGCACGTCGGGGTCGGGGTTGTACAGGTTGGCCAGATCCCAGCCGCGGTCACCGGGGAATTCGGACACGACGTCACGGCCCTCGATGACCATGTCCCACAAGTCTTCCGGTGAGTTGACTCCTCCGGGGTACCGGCACGCCATCCCGACGATCGCGATCTGCTCGTCTCCGGTGATCCGCACGGCGGACACACTCTTGACTTCTTGCGGCACACCCTCGAGTTCGGTGCGGAAGTAGTCCGCGAGCCGCCTTGGTGTCGGGTAGTCGAAGATCAGCGTCGGCGAAAGCGCCAGCCCGGTGGCGGCTTTGAGTCGGTTGCGCATCTCAACGGCAGTCAGCGAATCGAAGCCCAGCTCCTGGAATGCCTTGTCCGGATCGACGGCCTCCGGAGTCGTGTTGCCCAGGACGGTGGCGATGTGCGAGCGAACCAGGTCCAAAAGAACAGCGTGCTGCTCAGCTTCCGGCAGCCCGTGGATGCGTTGGGCCAGAGCCGACTTCGACTTGCTGGCGGCCAGCGAATCGTCGACCCGACGACGCGTAGGTGCGTTGATCAGGTCGATGAACATCGGCGGCACAACGGCGGCATTGGCCCGCAGTGCGGCGGCGTCGATGTGTGCGGGCAGCAGGAACGGCTCGTCGACCACCATCGCGGTGTCGAAAAGCTGTAGCGCGTCGGTCGACGACAGTGCCTTGACACCGGTGCGAGCCAACCGGGCCCGGCCCGCGTCGTCGAGCCCGCCGGTCATGTCGCTGGCTTGATCCCACAGGCCCCAGCCCAGCGAGATAGCCGGCAGGCCGTGCGCACGGCGGTGGGCGGCCAAACCATCCAGGAAGGTGTTGGCCGCCGCGTAGTTCGCCTGACCCGACGATCCGACCAGGCCGGCCATCGACGAGAACAGCACGAACGCAGACACGGTCGAATCCTGGCTCAGCTCATGCAGATTCCAGGCCGCGTCCACCTTGGCTCGCAACACCGCATCCACCCGCTCCGGCGTCAACGACGTCAACATCGCGTCGTCGAGCACACCGGCGGCGTGAATAACTGCCGATAGCGGATGCTGCACCGGAATGTCGGCGATCACCTTGGCCAGCGCCGCGCGATCCGCCGCGTCACACGCCACGACCGACACCTCGGCACCGGCAGCCGTCAGCTCCGCGGTCAACTCCGCGGCACCGGGTGCGTCCGGTCCTCGGCGGCCGAGCAACAACAGATGCTGCGCGCCGTGATTGACGACCAGGTGGCGGGCCAGCGCCGAACCGGCCATTCCGGTACCGCCGGTGATCACCACCGTGCCCAACGCCCAGGCGTCCGGCATGGTCAGCACGACCTTGCCGGTGTGACGGGCCTGGCTGAGATACCGCAGCGCCGCGGGTGCGCGCCGAATATCGAAGGTCGTCACCGGCAACGGCCGCAGCACTCCCGCGTCGAAGAGTTCGGCGAGTTCCAGCATGTACTGGTGCATCCGGTTGCGACCGGGCTCGAACAGGTCGAAGGCGCGATAGCGCACACCCGGGTACTCCTCGGCAATCTTTCCCGGGTCCCGGATGTCGGTCTTTCCCATCTCCAGGAACACCCCGCCGGGCTTGACCAGCCGCAGTGAGGCGTCGACGAATTCACCGGCCAGCGAGTCCAGCACCACGTCGAAGCCCCGGTCGCCGACGATGGCACGGAACTTGTCCTCGAAATCCAGCGTGCGCGAGTCGCCGATGTGGTCGTCGTCAAAACCCATCGCCCGCAACGTGTCCCACTTGCCACGACTGGCGGTGGCAAAGACTTCCAGTCCGAAGTGCCGCGCCAACTGCACCGCGGCCATACCCACGCCACCGGTGCCCGCGTGTAGCAGCAAACGCTGGCCCGGCTGCACGTCGGCAAGGTGGACGAACGCGTAGTAGGCGGTGGTGAATACGGCGGAGATGGCAGCGGCTTCGGCGTACGACCAATCGGACGGCAGCGGAAGCAGCAGCCGGATGTCGCCGGCGACCAAGGTGCCGCTGCCGTCCGGGAAGAACCCGTACACGTCATCGCCGATGGCGAATTCGGTGACGCCGGGGCCGACTTCGACGACGACGCCCGCGCCTTCCCCACCGATCAGCGCATCGTGGGTGAACATGCCCAGCGTGATCATGATGTCGCGGAAGTTGGTGGAGATGGAGCGCAGCGCGACTCGCACCTGGCCCGGTTCCAGCGGCGTACCGGCGTTGGGTACGGGCTCCAGTTGCAGGTTCTCGAACGTGCCCGCGGTCGACAGACCAAGGCGCCACGGCCCCTCAGCCGGCGGGACCAGCACACCGTCCACCGCGCGGCTGCCGCGCACGCGCGCGGTGTAAATCGTCTCGCCGCGGACGAGAACCTGCGGCTCTCCGACCGCCAGGACCGCGGATATGGTCGAATCGCTTAGCGGTACATCGGAATCAACCAACACGATCCGGCCGGGATGTTCGGTCTGCGCCGACCGCGCCAACCCCCACACGGCCGCACCGGCCAGATCGGTGACGTCCTCACGCGGCAGCCCTACCGCGCCATGGGTCGACACCATCAAAACGCCCGACTCGTGTTCGGCCAGCCACGATTGCAACGCCGCCAATGCCTTGTGCACACGTTCGTAGCTCGCGGTGACAGGATCGCCTGCAGCCGAAGCAGACTCGAACACCTGGTAGGCCGGTGTCTCAGCGTGCGACGCGGCAGACGCCGGCGACCAGGTCAGCTCGAAGAGTCGGTCCCCAGTCGAGCCGGAAACCGCGGCCATCAACTGCTGCTGGGATATCGGGCGGGCGACCATCGACGTCACCGTCAACACCGGAAGGCCCAGCCCGTCGGCCAGTTCGACCGATACCGCCGATGGACCCGACGGTGCAATCCGCGCCCGCACCGCGGACGCTCCTGCGGCGTGCAGCGACACACCCTGCCACGCGAACGGCAGTGCCACACCGGCGCCGTCGTGCGTGACTGCCGCCGCGTGCAACGCCGCGTCTAGGAGCACCGGGTGCACACCGAATCCGCTCACGCCCCCTGCCGCCTGAGGCAACGTCACCTCGGCGAAGAACTCGTCGCCGCGACGCCACAACGCAGTCAGCCCTTGGAACGCCGGGCCGTACTGGTAGCCACGCGCTGCCAGCCGCGCATAGCCGTCGGTCACATCGACGGGAGTTGCGCCTTCCGGAGGCCACACTGACAGATCCGCCACCGGCTCCACCGCAGTGGACGACAGGATCCCCGTCGCATGGCAATTCCATGCGGATTCCGCGGTCTCCCTGGAGAACACCGACACGCTGCGCTGGCCGGATTCGTCTTCGGCGCCGACCACCAGCTGCACCGCGACCGAACCGGACGCGGGCAGCAGCATCGGAGACTGCAAGGTCAATTCGTCGATCACCGGGCAGCCGACTTCGTCGCCGGCCCGGATGGCCAACTCGACGAAGCCCGCACCCGGGAAGACGACCATCCCGTCGACAGCGTGATCGGCCAGCCAGCCCTGGGTCGCCGGCGACAGCCGGCCGGTCAGCACCACCCCGCCGGTTTCCGGCAGTTCCACCACGGCGCCCAACAGCGCGTGCTCACTGGCTCCCAAGCCCAAGCCCGCGGCGTCAATTGCTGCGCCGTCACCGGAGAGCCAAAACCGCCGTCGTTCAAAGGCATAGGTCGGCAACTCGACAAAGCCGGCGCCCGGCAGTGCCGCCCGCCAATCCACCTTGACGCCCGACACGAACGCCTGGGCGGCCGAACTGAAGAACCGGGCAAGGCCGCCGTCGTCGCGGCCAAGGGTGGGCACCACCACAGCTTCAGCACCGCCGTCGGAAGCGGTGTCTTCGATGCCGACGATCAGGGCCGGGTGCGGGCTGGATTCGATGAATGTCCGGTAGCCGCTCGTAGACGCGGTGCGCACCGCCTGATCGAATTCGACGGTCTGGCGGATGTTGCGGAACCAGTAGTCGGCGGTCAGTTCGGCGGTGTCCAAGACGCCGCCGGTGACCGTGGAAAAGAACACGGTCCGCGCCGTCTGGGGCTCGATACCCGCCAGCGCCTCGGCGAGCTGCTCCCGAATCGCATCGACGGCAACGGAATGCGACGCGTAGTCGACGTCGATGCGGCGGGCCCGAAGTTCACGCTCGGTGCACAGGGCCACTATCTCGTCGAGCGCGGCAACCTCACCGGAGAGCACGACCGCCGATCGCCCGTTGATCGCGGCGATGCTGACCCGATCGCCGTACGGTGTCAACAGTTCTCGGGCGTGATCGGGTCCACACGCCAACGAGGCCATCCCGCCGCAGCCGGACAACGCCAGCAGCAGTTTGCTCCGCAGGGTTACCACCCGTGCGGCGTCGCGCAGCGATAAGGCGCCCGCGACGTAGGCCGCGGCGATCTCACCCTGGGAATGCCCGATAACGGCGTCCGGGCGCACCCCGATCGACCGCCACAGTTCGGCGAGCGAAACCATCACCGCGAACAGTGCCGGCTGAACGACGTCGACGCGGTCCAGGCTCGGCGCGCCCGGCGTCCCGCGCAACACGTCGATCAACGACCAGTCGACGAATTCGGCGTACGCCTGCGCGCAGGCATTCATGGTCTCAGCGAAAACTGGCGCAGTATCCAGCAATTCGACGCCCATGCCGATCCACTGCGAGCCTTGGCCGGGGAAGACGAAGACGGCCTTGCCAACGGGAGTGGCGTGGCCGGTGGTCACCGAACCGCCCGGCATCCCGTCAGCCAACTCACCCAGTCCGGCCAGTAACTCGCCACGGTCACGCCCGAGCACCACCGCCCGATGCTCGAAGGTCGACCGTCCGGCCAGCGACCATCCGATGTCGGCAGCATCCAATTGTTCACGGGCACTGATGGATTCAGCTAGTCGGGACGCCTGGGCAGACAGTGCCGCCGCGCTCTTGGCCGACACCACCCACGGCACCACCGACGGTTGCGGAGCGCTCGCAACGGACTCGGGCGACGGGCACTCCTCGATGATCACGTGCGCGTTGGTGCCGCTGATTCCAAACGATGAGACCCCGGCACGGCGGGCCTGTCCATTGGCCGGCCACGACTGGGCTTCGGTCAACAGCGACACCGCGCCGGCCGACCAATCCACATGCGGGCTGGGCACATCCACGTGCAACGTGGCCGGCAGCAACTCATGGTGCATCGCCTGCACCATCTTGATCACACCGGCCACACCGGCGGCAGCCTGGGTGTGACCCATGTTCGACTTGATCGACCCCAGCCACAACGGTTTTCCGGGCTCGGCTCGATCTTGGCCATAGGTGGCCAGCAGCGCCTGCGCTTCGATCGGGTCGCCCAAAGTCGTTCCCGTGCCATGGCCCTCGACCACGTCGACTTCACCGGCGCTCAGTCCGGCATTGGCCAACGCCGTGCGCACCACCCGCTGCTGGGACGGACCATTGGGTGCGGTGAGCCCGTTGGAGGCGCCGTCCTGGTTGACCGCGGTGCCGCGCACCACCGCGAGCACCCGATGGCCCAACCGCTGGGCATCCGAAAGCCGTTCCACCACCAATATTCCGCCGCCCTCGGACCAGCCGACACCGTCGGCGGCCCCCGCGAAGGGCTTGCACCGGCCATCCGGCGACAGGCCCCGGTGCCGGCTGAATTCGACGAAAACCGTTGGGGTGGCGTTGACGGTCGCGCCGCCGGCCAGAGCCAGATCGCACTCCCCCGATCGCAACGACTGCACCGCCATATGCAGGGCCACCAATGACGACGAGCACGCGGTATCGACCGACACCGCCGGGCCTTCCAGCCCCAGCACGTAGGCCACCCGGCCGGTCGCCACGCTGGACGTCATACCGGTCAGTCGGTAGCCCTCGATTTCTTCGGCGAGCATCCCGTAGCCCTGGACGATGATTCCGGCGAACACTCCGGTGGCGCTGCCCCGCAACGTGGTCGGGTCAATTCCGGCCCGCTCCAAGGCTTCCCACGACAACTCCAGCAGCATGCGGTGCTGCGGGTCGGTGGCCAGTGCTTCGCTGGGTGCCACGCCGAAGAAGCCCGCGTCAAAACCCGCCACGCCGTCGACGAATCCGCCGGCGCGCGCGTAGCACTTGTGCGGCGCATCGGGGTCGTCGTCGAAAAGTCCGGCCAGATCCCAACCGCGGTCGGTCGGGAACTCCGACATCACGTCGCGCTTGTCGGCGACCATTTCCCAGAGACTGTCCGGCGAGTCGACTCCGCCGGGGAATCGGCACGACATGCCCACGATCGCGATCGGCTCGCCGGCGCGTTCCAGCAGCGCCCGGTTCTTGCTCTTCAGGCGCTCGACCTGGACCAGCGCTTTTCTCAACGCCTCGGTTGCATGCTGAAGTTGGTCAGCCATGTCCTACCCCTCGCCTAACGTCGGTCGTCGCTCAATGCGGCCCTGGGATGAGAAGCAGGGTCATCCGCCGCACAGGTGAGGACGAACCTGCTCTTCCACCCGAGAACATCGTTGGCGGGCGCCGACTCGCCCGCCCGATCCATGGCCTGGCTCCGCGACTGATTCCGGCGTGGCCCAGCGATCCATGGCGAGACTGTACCCGCCCCAAGTCAGCCGAGGCTAAGCCCGGTCAACGCCACCCGTCGGCGGCCTGAGCGGCGCGCATCAGGGTGGCGCACAGGTCTCGTAATTCCCGGGCGCCAGCGCCCTCGTCCAGCGCCGTGGCGACATCCTCCGCTGCGCATCGCACCTGATAAACGCGGTCGGACAGGTCAGCGGCCTCATCCGCGGACAGCACCACCGCGTCGGCCGGCAATGACGCACCCTTGACGCCGTTGATCGAGGCCCGCTGCTCGTAGGCGCGCTGTCGGCACGACTGCCGGCAGTATTGGCGGCGACGCCCCATGCCGCTGTCCGCAACGTCCCGACCACACCATCGGCATGGCTGCGGGCGGACGCGGCGTGTCACGGGGCCGACTTTAGTCGGGGTGCCGGCCGAATCCCGGTATCATGGAACGTTAGGTCGCAGGTGTGCCCGGGAACTTCGTCGCCGGTTGCGACGTTGATCAGGGCGCTAGCTGCTGAGAAGACATTAAGAGGAGTGCTGACCAATGGCTGATCGTGTCCTAAGAGGCAGTCGCCTTGGAGCCGTAAGCTACGAGACCGACCGCAACCACGACTTGGCGCCGCGTCAGATCGCGCGCTACCGCACCGAAAACGGCGAAGAATTCGATGTTCCGTTCGCCGATGATGCCGAGATCCCCGGCACCTGGCTGTGCCGCAACGGCATGGAAGGCACCTTGATCGAAGGTGACCTGCCCGAGCCGAAAAAGGTGAAGCCGCCCCGCACCCACTGGGACATGTTGCTGGAGCGACGCTCGGTTGACGAACTCGACGAACTGCTCAAAGAGCGTCTCGAGTTGATCAAAACGCGCCGTCGCGGCAGCTGACGCCGCGCGCGGGCCTCAGTTCACTGCTTGACCGCTGTCGCACGCTTGCGGTGCAGGCGTCCGTCGATCCCCCACTGCGCGACTTTCACCACTGCCTCGCGGATGTTGGATCCGCTCATCTTCGACACGCCCAGCTCACGCTCGGTGAACGTGATCGGTACTTCTGCGACGACAAACCCGTTGCTGATGGCGCGCCAGGTCAGATCGATCTGGAAGCAATAGCCTTTGGAATCGACATGGTCGAGGTCGATCTTCTGCAGAACCTCGCGGCGATAGGCCCGGTAGCCGGCGGTGATGTCGTGAATCCCGATACCCAGAGCCAGCCGCGCATACGTGTTGGCCGTCCAGGACAGCGCCCAGCGCCGCCACGGCCAGTTCTGTACGTTGCCGCCCTCGACGTAGCGCGAGCCGATGACCAGATCGGCGCCGGCGTCGACAGCCTCGAGCAATAGGTGCAGCTGTTCGGGCGCATGACTGCCGTCGGCATCCATCTCGACCAGCGTGGTGTACTGCCGGCTCAGCCCCCAGGCGAAACCGGCCAGGTAGGCGGCGCCCAGACCGTCCTTGACGGTGCGGTGCATGACGTGAATCCGGCCGGGAGCGGCCGCGGCCAGCTCCTCGGCCAGCTGGCCGGTGCCGTCCGGGCTGTTGTCGTCGACAACCAGGACGTGCACCTTCGGGCAAGCCTGGTGGAGTCGCTGCAAGATCAGCGGAAGATTCTCCCGCTCGTTGTAGGTGGGGATGATCACCAGGGTGTGCAGGGTGGGGCGATCGCCCGCAACCCGTGGCACCGGATCGCCGGTGGTCATATCTCTCCTTTTTCAGGCCCTTGCCGGGCGGTATGTCGACCGTCCTCGGCGAGTTCGTCGGTGGCTACCGCCTCGCTGACAGTCGCGCCGTCGGCTACCACGTCGTCGCCCAGCCCATCGTCGTCGGATTCCTCCGACCCCGGGCCGAAGCGCTTCGCCAGCCCTGACATGCGCCGGTTCAGATCCGCGAACCATCCATTGTGCAGCATCGCAGCGAACAGGACCGCGAGTGCAGCGAGGACCAGAGCCCCCTGGACTATCGGACCCCATCGGGCGGCCGGCGTCAGCGTGGTCTTGAGGCGAACCTGGCTGTCCAGGTAGCCGGGGGTGAAGAAGCGCGTGCGCTGCAGTTCGCGGCCGTCCGGGGTGACCAGGGCGGAGATCCCGACGTTGCTGGCGACGACGGTGTAACGATCCAACTCGACCGCGCGAAGCTTCGAGAACGCCAGCTGCTGCTCGCTCATCGTCTGGTTGAAGTTCGCGTTGTTGGCGGGCACCGCGAGCACTTGAGCGCCACTGCGAACCGAGTGCTGCAAGGCGCGGTCGAAGATGACCTCCCAGCAGGTCGCGATCCCGATCGGAGTGCCCGCCGCATGCACCACGCCGGAGCCCTTGCCCGGAACGATGTAGCCGGCCAAGTCGGCGAGCCCAGTCAGATGCCGGAAGAATCCTCGCCAGGGCAGGTATTCGCCGAAGGGCTGCACAATCCGCTTGTCGTGCCGTTCGCCCGGTCCCGCTTTGGGACTCCAGACGATCACGGTGTTCGTTTGAGCCGGCGCGTCGGCCGGCCGGCCGGCGATGTCCAGCACCGTGCCGACCAGGATCGGCGCTCGGATGGCGTCGACGGCCACCGAGATCTCCTGCGCCGCTTCGGGATTGAGTAGTGGGTCGACTTCCGACGCATCCTCGGGCCAGACCACGAAGTCGGGTTGGGGTGCGCGACCGGCCCGCACGTCGTCGGCCAGCTGGCGGGTCTCACGGACGTCGTTGCCCAGCACCGCAAGACGCTGCGCGTTGAACTCCAGACCGAGGCGTGGCACGTTGCCCTGCACGACTGCCGCCGTAGCGGTCGGCTCGTTCCCAGATCCGGTGCCAGAGTGGCGCACCTGCGGCGAAACGGCGGCGGCGGCAAAGAACACCAGGCAGATGCAGAAGGCGGGCAGCACGACCGCGGGCGGCGCATCCGCCACTGCGGCGTCAGCTCCGGAGTGCGGCCGACGGGACGCCTGCCACCACGTGACCGTCTCGAGCACGAAAGCGGCGGCGCTGCAACCGGTCAGCACGATCGCCAACGAGAGCAGTGGGACACCGCCGAGCCGGACCAACGGCAGAAACGGTCCGTCGGTCTGGCCGGCGGCCACCACGCCCCACGGGAAGCCCCCGAACGGGACAGTCGACTTCAACCACTCCTGCGCCGCCCAGAGCAGCGCGAACCAGATCGGCCAGCCGGGCAGCCGCCGGACCGCGACCGCCGCCATACCGAAAAGCCCCGGGAACACCGCGCACAACAGCACCAGCGCCAACAGCGGCATGGCGCCGACGAGAATGCTGATCCAACGAATCAATGGCAGGTAGAACGCCAAGCCGAACAAGAAGCCGTAACCGAAACCGCCAACCGGTGTGGTCGCCGGGCGGGTCAGCACCCAGGTCAGCACGGCGAACGCGAGCACGGCGGCCCACCACCAGTTGAACCTCGGATAACTCGAGCAGAGCAGCAGACCGGACACCATCGCGGCGCCCAGTCGCGCCACCCGCGGCCGCAGCCAGCGGCCGAACTGGGGCACCCGGATGCGTGACTCGCGGACCAGCCAGGCCAGCAGCACGGCGGACAGGTAGACCAGGCGCTGCCACACCGTCCTGGCTACCCGGACAGCGTGATCACGTATCTGCGCCAGTCGGTCGTGATGGGGATCCGGCTCAGCATCGGCGTCCAGCGATTCGACATCGCCTGCGGCGTCGGTGTCCCCGTCATCGGGCTCGACGTCCCCGACCGGTTTCGCCCCGGTGACCTCCGCATCGGCCACCGCGGTCGGGACGGGGATTTCTCCGGTGCTGTCGTCATCTCTGACCGCCGGGAAGACGTCGGTGTCTTCCGCGGGCCGGATCCGCCTACCGCGTCTAGCCATGAATCACAGCGCCTCGGTGCACGGTCTGCCGGCAACGGGGCAACGGGTCGGTCAGGCCGAGTCGCGGCAATGCCGGCACTCGCGAACGCGGGTCGGTTGACCATCGCCGCACGGCATCGCTCGACGCGCTGGCTTCGAACTCGTCGACGTCCCAGACGGCGTAGGACGCGGGAGCGCCGGGTACCAGACTGCCCATCAGCCCGTCGGCGCCGCTCGCCCGCCAGCCACCGCGGGTCGCCGCTGCGAATGCCGCCCGCGCGGAGATCGAGCTGTCTGCTGTGTGGTGGTTGACGGCTGCGCGAATCGTGGCCCAAGGGTCGAGGCCGGTCACCGGGGCGTCGGATCCGAACGCGAGGGCCACGCCTTGGGATGCTAGCAGCGCAAACGGGTTGAGACTCCGCGCTCGATCGATACCCAGACGACGGGCGTACATGCCTTCGCGGCCGCCCCAGAGGGCGTCGAAATTGGGTTGCATGCTGGCGATGACCCCCCAAGCGCCGAGCTTGGTCGCCTGGTCTGCGGTCACCATCTCCAGATGCTCCAAGCGGTGGCCGCAGCGAGCCACCGCGGGCACGCCGAGGTCTTCCACGATCTGCTCCAGGGCGTTGACGACGCTCGCGACCGCGGCGTCGCCGATGACGTGGAATCCGGCCGTCACACCGGCTTCGGTGCACGCCCGCAGATGCGCAGCGACGGTCTCGGCATCCAGGTAGCAGCTTCCACAGTGATCGTGGGCGTCGTCGTACGGCTCATCCAGCCAGGCCGTCCGCGACCCGAGGGCGCCGTCGACGAACAGGTCACCTGCCAACCCGGCCGCGCCGGTGTCGGCGAGCAGCGCACGCGCCTGACCCGGGCTGGTCACCGCCTCGCCCCAATAACCGATCAGCTCGACGGCGTGGCCGCGCAAACCCCGCAGCCCATGCCAGTCACCCAGCCCGCCGATCTGCGGGCCGGCGCACTCATGCACCGCGACAATGCCGTGCGCGGCCGCGGCATCCAGCGCGGCCAGCCGGGCCTGGGCAAGCTGACCGTCCGTCAACAGGTCGCGCGCGACAGCGCGGACCGCATGATGGGCGTCGCCGATCAGCGGTTGCCGCTCGTCGAACCCGGAAGCCGACGCCAGCCCGGACACCCGCTGGCGCAGGCCGGTCGACACCAGCGCCGAGTGCACGTCGACGCGGGCCAGATAGGCAGGCCGGTTGCCCAACACCGCGTCGATCTCGGCCGTGGTCGGCGCCGTGTTCTCCGGCCACGATGATTCGTCCCAGCCGTGCCCCCAGAGCGGCTGGCCGGGGTGGGCCGCGGCATAGTCGGCGATGAGTTGCAGGCAATGCGACCGCGACGTCGACCCGCGCAGATCGAGACCGGTAAGCGCCAGCCCGGTCGCGGTGACGTGGATGTGGCTGTCGACGAAAGCCGGTGCGACGAAGCCGCCGTCGAGATCGACGACATCGGCGCCGGCGAACTGATCGAGACCGACGTCGTCGCTGCCCAACCACACCACGACGCCGTCGCGTACCGCCATCGCGGTCGCCTCGGGGTGGCTCGTGCTGTGCACCCGGCCGTCGAGCAGCAAGGTGGTCGGGACGTTAGTCACGCCGCAAAACTTACGGGGTGAACCGACGGGCTATTCAGGCCCGCCCGGCAACGATTCGGGCCGTCGTGGGGCCCGAGGAGGAGCCGGGCAGTCCTGCACGAGCGGTAGGGCCGGCGGGTCGACCTCGGTGACATCGATGACCTCGCCGTCGATGTAGTCGGGTCGGCGGTCATACCGGTCGGCGCCGGCGTTGACGACGGTGATCAGCGGGAAGCGCCGTCCGATGCCGCGAACCGCCATCGCACCGAGCAGCGGGCGCGCAGCAGCGCGGGTCGGCGGCAACAACAGCAACAGCCCCGCGGCGCTGGTCAGCAGGCCGGGCGTCACGACAAGCAGCGTTCCCAGCGCGACCGCCATGCTGTCGGCGGCCAACCGCGGCTGGTCGGCGTTCAACCCAGATCGCAGTCGGTTGAGCTGAAGCTTGAGTTGCGAGCCCGCCAGCGCCAATCCACCGGCGAACGCGGCCAACAACAGCAACAGCGTCCATCCCAGCCCGATCGTCGACGCCAGCGCCACCACTACGGCGAGCTCGGCTATCACGTAGACCAGAAACAGTCTCGACACCATGAGATGGCAACGTCGCAGACGGTCGCCGGAGTTCCGCAGACCGCTGCCGCACGGTTAGATGGCAGCGTGACGACAATCGAGATCGACACCCCAGCCGGCCCGATCGACGCCCTGCTCGACGTTCCCGACGGCCCGGGGCCGTGGCCCGGGGTGGTGATCATTCACGACGCGATCGGTTACGGACCGGATAAAGAATCGATCAACAGTCATGTCGCCGCGGCGGGATATGTCGCGCTGACCCCGAACCTGTTCGCCCGCGGCGGCTGGGCGCGGTGCGTCACCAAGGTCATGCGCGACCTGCTCACCAAGCGGGGACGGGCGCTGGATGACGTGCTGGCGGCGCGCGACCATCTCACAGCGCTGCGGGAATGCACCGGCCGGGTCGGCATCGCGGGCTTCTGCATGGGCGGACAGTTCGCATTGGTCATGTCGCCCAAGGGTTTTGACGCTTCAGCGCCGTTCTACGGCGTGCCGCTGCCCCGCGAGCTCAGCGAGACGCTCGACGGGGCCTGCCCGATCGTCGCCAGCTTCGGCAGCCGGGATCTGACCGGCAGAGGGGCGCCCGAGAAACTGCAGCGGGTGCTGGACCACAAGGGCATTACCAGCGACATCAAGAGCTATCCGAAGGTCGGGCACAGCTTCGCCAACAAGCTGCCTGCCCAGCCACTGCTACGCATCGCGGGTTTCGGCTACAACCAGGAGGCCACCGAAGACGCGTGGGCCCGCGTCTTCTCGTTCTTCGGCCAACACCTGGCAAGCTGATTCAGGCGGGCCGGACTTCCAGACCGACGTTGTTCTTCATCCCGCCGCGCAGCTTGCTGAACACGTTGAACACCTTGCCGACAATGCCGTACTCGCGCCCGATCGCGTCGTAGACGAGACCGGTCTGCGACGCGTCCAGGATGCTCGCGGTCGCCTCGATCGCCTCGCTTTTCGGGTGTCCCTGCATGTCGCAGATCGCCAATGTGACCCGGGGCGTGTTGCGAATCCGCTTGACCTTCCACGACTTTCGCTGGGTGATCATCAGCAGGCGGTCGCCGTCGCCGGCGCCCCAGATCGCGGTGGGCTTGGGCCGACCGTCTTTGGTGAACGTGGTCAGCAGGACATATTGCGCCTTGGCGACATCTGCGAAGCTGGGGGCCATGGCGCCAGCCTAGTCAGCGCTCGTCGCGGCATTAGCCGACGTCCGGGGGCAGCCACCGCTACATGGCGTCGGCTATCGCCATGTGCCCCTCGAATCCCAGCGATGTCGCCATGATGCGGTAGCGATTCACGAAACGGCTGTACGTTGCCTCGTCGCCCTGGCTTCGTGCCAGCAGTGCGCGCAACCGCAACAACGCAATGTCGTACATCACAAATCCCTGTTCGGTGGGCACAGCCGAGAGACGCTCGATCGCGGTGCGTGCTTCGCCGATATCAACAGCGGTGCCGCGCTGTAGCAATGCTTCGACTAAGGCGGTGACGAGGGCGCCCAGAAAAATTTTGCTACCCGAGGCGAATTCACCGTCGACGAGCGGGCGGAGCATCTCAACGGCGCCATCGAGATCGCCGCGTGCGTTCTCCCTGAAACTTTCCAAGTCGATCAGCAGAAACATCGCCGTCATGAATTGCTTTTCCTGCGCCGCCTGCCGGGCCAAAGCTATTAACCGCAATCCCTCGCGGCGTTCTTCTGGGCTATTCGACCGGGCGAGCACGAAGCCTCGCAGAAGCCTCGCCGCCGTCAGCGCGTAATCGTCACCACGCTGCTCCGCTAGCTTCAACGTCTCGCCGGTGTCCTCGACAAGCGGCGTATCGGAGCGCAGCGGCCCGAGCAGTATCCCGAAGCTGTATACGTAAATCAGTTCAATTGCCGCACGTCCACCGGGCTTGGCCTGGCGGGACAACGCCACGGCCTCCTCAATCTCGTCCTTCCAATGCGGCTGCCCCAGACAAGCGTGCGCGGCGGCTCGTGCCATCAACGCCACTATTAATGGCGTTTCGACGATGAGTTGGCCCATATGGAGATTGCCGTCGGCCAGATCGATCATGTGCTGCGCAAGCCGCGCGCACTCGGTTATTTCGCCCACGCTCAGCTTGGCTAGCAGCGCCGGCCAAATCAGCGCGACCGTCAGCTCGGGGTCACCGATCGATTCCAGCAGCAGTACTGCGAGCTCTGATGCCAACTCCGACGATTCGCGATGACGTCCCTGGTCAGAAAGCGCGTTGATGTGCCCGGCCATTCCCATTGCAAGCGATACTTTGTCGCCGGCCGCGGCCGCGTCGTTTCGGAGCGCGTCGAAGTCGCTGCCCGCGACGCTGCCCCCGGCACGCCAAGAAGTCGCACACAGCCGGGCCCGCGGCGCGATGCGCATCGCGGTGCGGTCGGGATCATCGGCGGGCAGCCGGTCGGCAATTCGACGTGCTCGCTGCCAACTAGCCCATGCCGCACCAATATCGCGATATGCCCGCAGCCACGTGCCGGCCCGCATGAGCCAATCGAAGGCTTCGTGCAGGTCGCCGGCGGCCTCGAGATGTTCGGCGATAAGCGGACCGTTGTCGTCGCTCTGTGCGATCGCGGCGGCCAGTCGCCGGTGCAAATCCGCACGCTCTGCCTTCAGCTGCGATTCGTATGCCACGGTGCGGATTAGCGGATGCCGGAACGCATACTCGGCCTGCGGCGTGAACAGCACCTGATCGATCAGTTCGGCTTCCACAAGCGGTGCCACGACGGGGTTGTCGACCAGTGTCGCGAGCAACTCTTGGCCGAATCTCACACCGACCACCGCGGCCGCGTTCAGGGTGCGTTTGGCGGACGCCTCGAGCCGGTCGATGCGCGCTGCGATCACCGTCTGCAAAGTGGCAGGCACGTGCAATTCGGTGGCTTCATGGGTGCATCGATATGCGCCGCGTTCGCCGGAGAGCACATGACGGTCGGCGAGGTCCCGCACGATCTGCTCCGCGAAAAACGGGTTACCGGCCGCGCGCTCCCCGATCTTGTCAGCGAGTGCACCAAGAGACGAATGCGATCCGAGCAGCTCCTCGATCAACGCCGACGTCTGCGTGTCGTCAAGAGGGGCAAGCGCAATCGTCTGGGAGCCCGGTGTATTGCTTAGCGCACCGCGATACTCGGGCCGGTAGGTAATCAGCACTAGTGAGCGAGTCTGGGGAATCACCGTCAGAAACTCAGCCAGCATCGATTCGCTGGACGGGTCAATCCAGTGCGCGTCTTCGATGACGTAGACACGGGGCGTTGCGCGCGCCAGGGCGGCGGTATTGAGGAGAGCCGTCAGCCGCCGCCGCCGAGCGTCGGGCGCGATATCGGGCGGCCCGGTTGTCGGATCGCGGATACCCAACAGGTCGTCAAGGAGCACGAGGTCGGCTGGGTCCGCGTTCGAAAGTTGCGTTCGCACCCGCGACCGCGCCCCTTCTTCGTCGACATTCGCTATCTCCAACACCGCACGCAGCAACTGGGTCACTGTGCGGAATGCAACCTCGTTGGTGTGGGACTCACAGAAAGTCGAAAAGACCTGAATCTCATGGGTGGCAGCAGTTGAAGCGGTTTCGGCGACGATCCGGCTCTTACCAATGCCCGGCGGGCCGACGATTGCGGCCACGCACCCTTGTCCTGTTAACGACCGTTCCAGCATCGCCCTCAGAGCGGCCAGTTCCCAGTCGCGGCCCACCAAAGTCGAGGCATGTGGACCAACGTTTCCGAGGGTCGGCGCCAAGGCCAGGAGTTCCTGGGTGGGCACCGGGTCCGCGGCACCCTTGATACGCACTCGTTGCGGCTCACCAAGTACGACCATGTTCGCAACGAGGCGCGCGGTGGAATCGCTGAGCATCACACCGCCTGGCGCTGCGACCGACTCCATGCGCTGAGCCATGCCCACGTGAGCACCCACCGCGGTGTAACCGAGAGGGCCGGAACCGACTTCCCCCGCGATCACTTCGCCAGAGTTCAGCCCAACTCGCAGTTTCAGAGCGATCGCGTCTTCGGCTTCCACTTCGACGGCCAAGCGTCGGGCATCCTCCTGGATCGCCAAGGCAGCTAGGCAAGCACGAAAAGCATGGTCTTCCAGGGCAACTGGCGCTCCAAACAGCGCCATGATGCCGTCGCCGGTGAACTTGTCGACGGTCCCGCCATAACGTCCGACCACAACCGACGTGCGTTTAACCAGATCCGCCATGATCTCTCGCAACCGCTCCGTGCCGACCGCCGTCGCAATATCCATGGAATGCACCACGTCGGCGAACAACACCGTGACCTGCTTGTACTCCGCCGGCATCGTCGGGGTCGACACGGCCGCGCCGCAGTCGTCGCAGAACTTGGCGTTGGACCGCAATGCGGTGCCGCATGCCGCGCAGTCGATCACGCCACTATGGTGGCATCGCCAGCGCGCCGACAGTGGCTCTTCGTAATTCAGCGCGGCATCCGGCGCCAGACGAACTGCGGTAGCAGGCGCATCACTGCCGCCGCCGGCCCCAGCGCCCACGGAATCCACACCGTCCGGCGGCCCTTCGCCAGAGCTCGCGCGGTCGCCGCGGCCACCTGCGTCGGCGTGCTGGACAGCGGAGCCGGCGTCATGCCTTCGGTCATCCGGCCGATCACGAAACCGGGCCGCACGATCAGCAGCCGCACGCCGGTGCCGTGCAGCGCATCGGACAGCCCGCTGGCGAAGCCGTCCAGGCCCGCTTTGGCCGACCCGTACACATAGTTGGCCCGCCGCACCCGCGCGCCGGCGATCGAGGAGAACACCACCAGCGTTCCGCGGCCGGCCTGGCGCATCCCGGCGGCCAGCTGAGTGAGCAGGCTGACCTGCGCGACATAGTCGGTGTGCACGACGGCAACCGCGTGCGCGCCATCGGTCTCGGCGCGGCTCTGGTCACCGAGAATTCCGAAGGCCAGCACCGCGGTGTCGATCGGGCCGTGCTCGGCGATGATCGAGGCGAGCAGCTTCCCGTGCGATTGGACGTCGTCGGCGTCGAATTCGATGGTGGACACCCCCGTGGCACCGGCGGCGCGGATCGCCGCGCTCTGTTCGCCGAGCCGGTCGGCGTTTCGCGCCGCCAGCACGACGGACGCACCGGGTGCGAGTCGCACCGCGAGCTCGACGCCGATTTCGCTGCGGCCGCCCAGAATCAGCACCGTATGTGCGCCCGTGTCATCCACGGCTGCGATTATCACCTGCGCTAGCGTGAGCGGTGATGGCGAACTCCTCGGCCCGGCTGACCAATGACGCGCTGGCGTTTCTGACCGAGCGCCACCTCGCCATGCTGACCACTCTGCGCCCCGACAATTCGCCCCATGTGGTGGCGGTGGGCTTCACCTTCGACCCCAAGACGCACATCGCGCGGGTGATCACGACCGGTGGCTCGCAGAAGGCGGTCAACGCCCAGCGTGGTGGGGTGGCCGTGCTGAGTCAGGTCGACGGAGCCCGCTGGCTGTCGCTGGAGGGCCGGGCCAGCGTCAACGGTGAGATCGACGCCGTGCGCGACGCGGAGCTGCGCTACGCCCAGCGTTACCGCACACCTCGGGTGAATCCGCGACGAGTGGTCATCGAGGTGCAGGTGGAGCGGGTGCTGGGGTCCTCGGATCTGCTGACTCGCAAATCCGAGTAGCCCGCTAGACGAGGGTGGCGCCAGGCGCGTGAATCACCAGCGGGACCGCGGGGAAATAGGCCGCCATCTCCGGTCGTGATTTGGCCAGCGCGGCGGTGCCGTAGCCGCGATGCCGGTAGTCGGGATTGATCCAGATCCGGACGTGAACTTCGTGGCCGGTGAGTTCGCCGAAAACCATGCCGACCTTCTCATCACCGTCGACCGCGACAAACCACGCGGCCTCTTCGGCGTCGAGTCGCTCCTGCGCTGCGCGGATCTCGTCGTCCAGGCCACCCGCCGGGCCGCCGGACCCGTCACCCTTGGCGCCGATGTCCTCGGTGCGTGCGGCGAAGATATCGCGATCGTCGGCACCGGAAAACGCACGAAGCGCCAAGGTTTCCCCGGCGCTGGCCGGCCGGTCTTTGAACGTGAAGCTCAAGAGATTGTTCAGATCCTCGAGTTCGGCGGCGATCTTCTTGCGTGAGTCCTTGGTCAGCTGATCGAACGACATCCCGATCACCGCTTCGGCTCCCAGCCGGGAGGTGCCCAGCAGGTTGACGATGCCGTCGACCGCCGAGGGCCGGTCGTCGGACTCCACGATCAGGTCCAGCACTTCATGTCGACGTTCCAGCGCGTTCATCAGAGCGTCGGTAATCTCTCGGCGGGCGGCGGCGCGGTCGTGATCGGTCATCGCACGAGCCTAATACTTAAACCGCAACCACGATCAGCTCGTGTGGCCGGTGGTTGACCGGCTCGGCGCCGTCCTCGGCCACCACCACGATGTCTTCGATGCGCGCTCCCCACTGCCCCGGGAAATAGATCCCGGGTTCGACCGAGAACGCCATGCCCGCCTGCAGCGGCAGATCGTTGCCCGCGACGATGTAGGGCTCTTCGTGCACCGAAAGTCCGATGCCGTGGCCGGTGCGGTGCACGAAGTAATCGGCGAGCCCGGCTTCGGCCAGCACGTCGCGCGCGGCGGCGTCGATCTGTTCGGCGGTCGCGCCAGGGCGGACCGCCTCGACTGCCGCGCGCTGGGCCCGTTGGAGCACCGAGTACTGTTGTGCGACTTCGGGACTGGGCTCACCGATGCTGTAAGTCCGCGTCGAGTCGGAGTTGTAGCCGGGCTCATAAGCACCTCCGATGTCGACGACGACGATGTCCCCGGCGCGAATTTCGCGATCGGAGTATTCATGATGCGGGTCTGCGCCATGCGGGCCGGAACCGACGATGACGAACGCCACCTCCGAATGTCCTTCGGCGACAATGGCTTCGGCGATATCGGCAGCGACGTCGGCCTCCGTCCGACCGGGCGCCAGGAAGTCCGGCACCTGGGCGTGTACCCGGTCGATGGCCGCACCCGCCTTGCGTAGCGCGTCGACTTCGGCCGCGTCCTTGACCATCCGCAGTTCCCGCAATACATCAGTGGCCAGCACCGGCAGCACGCCGAGGACGTCGGCCAGCGGCAACAGGTGCAGGGCGGGCATCGAGTCGGTGACCGCGGTTGCCACCGGAGCGCTGCCCATCGCGGTGGCGACCAGCTGGTAGGGGTCGTCGCCGTCGACCCAATCCCGCACCACCAGGCCAAGGTCGGTGACGGCGGACTGTTTCAGCGACGCCAACTCCAGTCGCGGCACCACGATGGTCGGGCTGCCGGACGCCGGTAGCACCAGCGCGGTGAGACGTTCGAAAGTCTGCGCGCGCGAGCCCAGCAGATAGCGAAGGTCATAGCCCGGGGTGATCACCAGACCGGCCAGGCCCGCGTTGGCGGTGGCGGCGGTCACTGCGACTATCCGGCGGCGATAGACCTCTGAGTCGAAGCGGTCAGAACCCATGACAGTCAGGCTAGCCAAGCGACTGGCAGGATGACGGGCATGTCCGCACCGCTGTTGCTGCTCGACGGCGCCAGCATGTGGTTTCGGTCGTTTTTCGGGGTCCCGTCCTCGATCACGTCGCCCGATGGCCGGCCGGTCAACGCGGTCCGCGGCTTCATCGACTCGATGGCCACGGTGATCACCCGGCACAAACCCGGCCGGTTGGTGGTCTGCCTGGATCTGGATTGGCGCCCGCAGTTCCGGGTCGATCGCATCCCGTCGTACAAGGCACATCGGGTCGAAGAGGAAAACCCAAGCGGGCAAACCGATGTCGAAGAAGTGCCCGACGATCTGTCGCCGCAAGTCGAGATGATCGCCGAGATTCTCGACGCGTTCGGCATCTGCACCGGCGGCGCGGAGGGTTTCGAAGCCGACGACGTGATCGGCACGCTGGCTGCCCAAGAGCGGCGTGACCCGGTGGTCGTCGTGAGCGGCGACCGCGACTTGCTGCAGGTGGTCCGTGACAAGCCGGTTCAGATACGGGTGTTGTACCTCGGACGCGGCCTGACCAACGCGACGCTGATGGGGCCCGCGGAGGTCGCGGAGCGCTACGGCGTGCCCGTCGATCGGGCCGGCGAAGGCTACGCCGAGCTGGCTCTGCTGCGTGGCGACCCGTCCGACGGGCTGCCCGGCGTGCCCGGTATCGGAGAGAAGACCGCCGCGACGTTGTTGGCGCAGCACGGCTCGCTGGCAGCAATCCTGAGCGCCGTCGACGACCCGAAATCGTCACTGGCCAAAGGTGTTAGGGCAAAGCTGCGTGCGGCCACCGATTACATCGAGGTGGCCGGACCTGTCGTGGCGGTGGCCACCGATGCCCCGGTCGCCTTCTCCACGGCCACCGACACCCTGACGCTGGTGGCGACCGACCCGGCGCGCACCGCTGAACTGGCGACCCGGCTGGGCGTCGGATCGTCGATCGCGCGACTACAGAAGGCGCTCGACGCGCTGCCCGCGTCGTGATCCGGCGCTACTTGGGCCGGCCCACCTCGTAGGTGCCCTTGTTGTCCTGGAACGTCACCGTCACTGAACGCTTGGTGCCGTCAATACTGACGTCGCAGTCGAAGGTGGAGCCCTTCTTGACGGTCGGATTTTGACCGTTATTGCACTTGACGTCTTTGACGTTCTTGGCGCCGTAGCCGTTGCTGGTGTCGGTCAAGATCTGCTGCACGCCGGCAGCGGCCTTGCTGACGTCCAGCTTGGTGGTCACGAAGAACCCTGGTGCCCAGAAGCCCAGCACCAAGACCACCGCGACAGCGACCGCGGCCAACACGCCGATGACGGGGCCGACCATCGTCCGCGACCGCTTGGGACCGGCCGGCGGCTGACCGTAGGCGCCCGGGTACTGGCCGTACTGGCCGGGTTGCTGGTATTGGCCGGGTTGGCCGTACTGTCCCGGCTGCCCGTACTGACCCGGCTGCGCGTACTGACCTGGCTCTCCATACTGGCCCGGCTGCCCGTATTGCGTGGTCGGCGTGCCGTACGCGGCGGTCTGGCCGCCGTACTGGCCCGGCTGCGGGTAGCCCTGCGGGTACGTCTGCGACGGCGGGTAGTACTGGGTGGGCGGCTGCTGGTACTGCCCGTATTCGGTGGGCGTGTACGCCGGTGCCTGCCAGGTCTGTTGCTCTGCGCCCGAGCCCTGCCAGCCCTGGTCGCCGGAGGACTGCTGCTGCCACGGCGACACCTGCTGTGCCTGTTCGTCACTCGACTGCTGACCTTCACCCTGCGGTTGCCACGGCTGCGTCGGGTCGGGTCCATGCGGTCCGCTCATCGTGTGTCAGTCCTCTCAGTACTCACTGCAGTGCTCGCGTCGGTCGCCGTAGGCCACCGTAGCTTCGGCTCAGCCTACCCGGCGTCAACTGCTACGACGCCGCGCCGAATGGCGTCGATCGCGCGTTTCGCGGTGACCCGCATCTCCGGCTGCGGAGCGGCATTGCGGACTTGGTCGAGCAGATCGAGTACCTGCCGGCACCAGCGTACGAAATCCCCTGGCGACAGCGCCGAACCGGCGCCCTCGTTGTCGGAAGCAGCCAGCGCGGTGACCAGGTCGCCGCTGCTCGCCCAGCGATAGATGGCCGCAACGAAACCGTCGTCAGGCTCGCGGCTCAGTGTGATGCGGTGCCGATGCTCGTCGGCGCGTAACTCTGCCGACAGCCGCCGCGTTCGAGTCAGCGCCTGACGTAACCGCGGGGTCGGCACCTGCTCGTTTCGCGGCGCCCCGGGCCCGTCCCCGCCCCGCGTTTCGAACAGCACCGCTGAAAGCACCGCGGCCAACTCCGCCTCCCGCAGACCTGTCCACGCATCGGTGCGCAAACATTCGGCGACCAGAAGATCGCTCTCGCTATAGATCCGGGCCAATAGTCGACCGTCGTCGGTCACCCTCGGACTGTCGTCAGCCGGCTCGATGAACCCTCGTTCGGTGAGCAGTCCGACGATCCGGTCAAAGGTGCGCGCCAACGAGTTGGTGGCGGCGGCGACCTTCTTCTGCAGCGCGGCGTTGTCCCGTTCGATCCGCAAATAGCGCTCGGCGACCCGGACCCTGGTCTCCCTATCGGAGTCACGGTGCACGGGATGACGACGCATCTCCTCACGCAGCGACGCCAACTCGGGGTCGACGTCGCTGCTGTCGGTGCGCTTGCCTCGGCGGTCACCCGGGCTGGTCAATCCGGAGGCCGCCGAACGCAGCGCCGAGGCCAGGTCGCGGCGGACCCGGGGTTGCCGGTGCTCGACTCGCTTGGGCAAGGTCATCGACCCGACCGGGGCCGATTCACCGGAGTAGTCCGCCGAGGAAATTCTTCCGGCCCAACGGTTTTCGGTCAGCACCAACGGCCTCGGGTCGGTGTTGTCGCGGGCAGCCTCGAGCACCACGGCCAGGCCGCCGCGCCGTCCGTGGGTGATCGTGATGATGTCGCCGCGGCGCAGTCCGGCCAGCGCGTCGTTGACCGCCTGCCGACGTTGTAGTCGCGACGCCCGGGCCTGCGCGCGCTCCTGCTGGCTGATCTGGTCGCGCAGCCGGGCGTATTCGAGGACCGGCGCGTCGTGTCCCCCGAGCTCGGCGGCGACCTCGTCGAGCATCTGCTGTCCGCGCTCCACGCCGCGGACCAGGCTGACCACCGAGCGGTCGGCCTGGTACTGCGCAAACGACTGCTCCAGCAGCAGGTGCGCCTGCTCCGGTCCCACTCGGTTCACCAAGTTGATCGTCATGTTGTACGACGGGGCGAACGAGCTGCGCAGCGGGAAGGTGCGAGTGGAAGCCAGGCCCGCGACCTCCGCCGGCTCGCTGGTGTCCTCGCCCGGATTCCAGAGCACCACGGCGTGACCCTCGACATCGATGCCGCGCCGGCCGGCCCGACCAGTTAGCTGGGTGTATTCGCCCGGCGTCAGCGGCAGATGCTGCTCGCCGTTGAACTTCACCAGTCGTTCCAGCACCACTGTGCGCGCGGGCATGTTGATGCCCAGTGCCAGCGTTTCGGTGGCGAAGACGGCCTTGATCAGCCCGGCGGTGAAGAGCTCCTCGACGGTGTGCCGGAACACCGGCAACAGTCCGGCGTGATGAGCGGCGATGCCGCGCAGCAACCCCTCGCGCCACTCGTAGTAGCCGAGCACGGCCAAGTCGCCATCCTCGAGGTCACCGCAACGGTGGTCGATCACCTCGGCGATCTGTGCCCGGTCGGCTTCGGTGGTCAGCCGCAGCGACGACCGCAGGCACTGGGCCACCGCCGCATCGCACCCGACCCGGGAGAACACGAAAGTGATCGCCGGCAGCAGCCCGTCGGCGTCCAGCAGGCGGATCACGTCGGGCCGGGGTGGCGGCCGGTAGAAACCCGACCGGCCCGGGCGTCCGGAGCCTCCCCGCCCGCCTTGCCGGCGCGGGGCACGCCAGTCCGATAGCCGATCGGCCTCACGACGATGGGCGATGTGGCGCAACAGATTTGGGTCGACGACTGACTGGCGCCGGCCCCCCGGCTCGTGCGCCTCGTAGTCGAAGAGGTCGAAAAGCCTTTTGCCCACCAGCATGTGCTGCCACAGCGGGACGGGCCGGTGGTCGTCAACGATCACCGAAGTGTCGCCGCGCACGGTCTGAATCCAGCCGCCGAACTCTTCAGCGTTGCTCACCGTCGCCGACAAACTCACCAGACGCACGTCATCGGGCAGGTGCAGGATGACTTCCTCCCACACCGCGCCTCGCATCCGGTCGGCCAAGAAGTGCACCTCGTCCATCACCACGTACGAAAGTCCGCGTAGCGCAGGCGAATCTGCGTACAACATGTTACGCAGCACTTCGGTGGTCATCACCACCACCGGCGCGTCGGCGTTCACCGACAGGTCGCCGGTGAGCAACCCGATCTGATCTTTTCCGTAGCGCGCCACGAAATCGTTGTGCTTCTGATTACTCAGCGCCTTGATCGGCGTGGTGTAGAAGCATTTTCCGCCGGACACCAGCGCCAGATGCACCGCGAATTCGCCGACGATAGTCTTGCCGGCTCCGGTCGGCGCGCACACCAGAACGCCGTGACCACTCTCCAGTGCCGCGCAGGCCCTGCGCTGGAAGCCGTCGAGCTCAAATGCCAATTCCGCAGTGAACCGGGCTAATTCGCCCGTCTCGCCGCCGTCAGGTGATGTCGTCATGAGGTCCGGCGATGCTCGACGGAGCCCCAACCGCAGACGGTGGGTCGATGACCGAGGCTTCGTCGTCGGCGAGAGCGGTCAGCGCTTCACGTTTGGCTTTGCGTTTGTCGTGCACCCGGGCGATCTGGATGGCCAGTTCGAGCAGCAGCGTCAGTGCGAGCCCCAGCGCCGTCATCGAAAACGGGTCGGAGCCCGGCGTGAAAATGGCTGCGAACACGAACATTGCGAAGATCAGGCCGCGCCGCCAGGACCGTAGTCGCGCGTAGGTGAGCACGCCGACGAAGTTGAGCATCACGACCAGCAGCGGGAATTCGAAGCTCACCCCGAACACCAGCAGCAGGTTGATCAGAAACCCGAAATACCGGTCGCCGGACAGCGCGGTCACCTGCACGTCGCTGCCGACCGTCAGCAGGAAGTGCAGCGCCTTGGCCAGCACCAGGTACGCCAGCACCGCGCCGGTGACGAACAGCAACGCTGCCGGGACGACGAATGCGACGGCGAAGCGCCGTTCCTTCTTGTACAACCCTGGGGTGATGAACGCCCAGAGCTGGTAGAGCCACATCGGGCAGGCCAGCACCACGCCGGCCGTCAACGCGACCTTCAACCGCAGCATGAACTGGTCGAACGGCGCCGTGGCCAGCAGCCGGCACTGGCCGTTGGCGATGTCCGCCCGCGCCGAGGGTGGCAGCGCGCAGTACGGGTGTCGCAGCCACTCGCCCAGGCTTTCCAGCCCGAACAGCGGATGCGAGTACCAGACGAAACCCATCGTCGTGGTGAGGGCGACGGCCGCCAGCGAGAGCAGCAGCCGCGCGCGCAACTCGGTGAGGTGGTCGACAAGCGACATGGTCGCGTCGGGGTTGGTGCGGCTGCGACGGGAACGCGGGTCTAGCCGCCTGAATAAACCGGTGGTGCGCACAGTGAATTAGGCGCTCGGGCGCCGCGGGAGCGGTGCCGGGCTAGGCCGACCGACCGTCAGCCGCCGGCGGTTCGACCCGCTCGGAATGCACCGGCTGAGCCGGCGCGGCCTGGGTGGCAGACGTTTCGGGTTTGTTGTCGCTTTGCAGTTCACGCACCTCGGACTTGAAGATCCGCAACGACTTGCCCAGTGAGCGAGCGGCGTCGGGAAGCCTCTTGGCGCCGAACAGAACAATCACCAGGACCGCGATGATAGCCAGGTGACCCGGAGTCAGAGCATTCACTTTTATTTACCTCCAGATGTCACAACGATGCTACCGCAGCGTTTGGTTCATCAGCCGGACCGCGCCGCGGCCTGGTAGGACTCCAGCGCCGCCACCGCGGCCTCGCGTACCCGCGCGGCCAACGACTCCGGCCCCAGAACACGCACCGCCGCCCCCATGCCCAGCACCTGACGGGCCATCCAGTCTTCCGAGGCGTACGTGATCGCCGCCTCGCAGTACCCGTCGGGCAGCTCGCGCAGCAGCCGCATCGGGTAGTACTCGAACATCCACGACGCCGCCGGCGCCAGCTGCAGTGTCGCCGACGGCAACGACGGGTCGGCGTCGAACAGCGAGGTGTCCGGCGGCGCCTGCAGCGCGGGTTCCGGTGGCGCAGAAGGCTCGTCGAGCACGCTGGCGTCGACGATGCGGTCGAACCGGAACAACCGCACGCCTTCGGCTTCTCGCGACCATGCCTCCAGGTAGCTCTGGTCGCCGACCAGCACGATCCGGATGGGGTCGACGATTCGGGTGGTCAGCGTGTCATGCGAGGCGGCGTAGTAGTCGATGGTCAGCGCCCGGCCGTCCCGCACGGCGGCCCGCACGGCAGCAGCGGCCTGACTTTCCACCGGCGCCGGCTCGTCGACCGCGGCGATGTCGTGTCCGTGTCCGGCGGCTCCCGCTGCCGCCTCGATCTTGGCGATCGCGCTGCGCGCCGCCTCCGGATCGACCACGCCCTGGATATCCGCGAGCGCGCGCAGCGCCACCAGCAGGCCGGTGGCCTCCGGCGAGGTCAGCTGCAGCGGGGTGTCCATCCCGGCAGAAAACGTCACCTCGACGGCGTCACCGGTGAACTCGAAGTCGATCAAGTCGCCCGGGCCGTAGCCGGGCAGGCCGCACATCCACAGCTGATCGAGGTCCTCCCCCAGTTGTTTGACCGAAACACCGAGATCAGATGCCGCCTGGGCGCGAGTGACGCGCGGATTGGCCTGGAAATACGGCACCATGTTCAGCAGCCGCACCAGTCGCGTCGACACGGGTGTCATGGGCGCCGCACCTCCTCATTGGCGCCGCTCATGCGGCGCACGGTCGGGCCGCCGGCGCGTGTCACGATGCTCCCTCGGCGGCGTGAGCGCCCAGCAGGTCGAGCACCTCGTCGCGCAGTGACGCGGGTTCCAGTACCACGGCGTCCGCGGCGTAGCCGGCGATGTCCCGTCCCAAGCGACCGGTACTCCCGATGTCGACCTCGATGACGTCACCGTCGCGGCCGTTGAGCTGTCGGGAACCCAGCGATGTCCCGGCGCGCCGCAGCGCGGTGGCCCGGCCATCGGCAACCCAGACCTGGGCCCGCACACCGGTCGGTGCGTCTGCGACGGCGTTGGCCACGATCTCGCGCAGGTCGGCATCCCCGGGCCGGGTGACAGCGCCCACCGGGCCGATCGTCGTCACCTCGTCGCCGATCCTGGACAGCCGGAAGGTGCGGGTGGCGCCGCGGTCGCGGTCGTGCCCGACCAGATACCAGCGCCCCTTCTCGGTCACCACGCCCCACGGCTCGACAGTGCGCGTGGTGTAGGGCTCAGTGCGTGACGGCCGGTGCGGAAACTGCACGGCCTGCCCGGAACCGATCGCCGAGAGCAGCACTCCCAGAACGTCTTCCGACCCGCGTAGTCCCACGCTTCCGGCCGGCGACGCGATCGCGATCGGCGCGACCGGGTCGACGTCGACGCCCGCGGCGCGCAACTTCAGCAGCGCACCCTGGGTGGCGGTGATCAGTTCCGGCGACTCCCACAACTGCGTGGCCACCGCGACGGCGGCGGCCTCGTCGCCGGTCAGCTCGACGGCGGGCAGCGCATACGCATCGCGGTTGATCCGATAGCCCTCCACCGGATCGAACGACGACACCCGGCCGGTTTCCAGCGGGATACCCAGATCGCGCAGCTCGTTCTTGTCGCGCTCGAACATCCGCGAGAACGCTTCGTCACTGGCGCTGTCCGCATACCCGGCCACGCTGGACCGGATTTTCTCCGCGGTGATGTAGCTACGGGTGGACAGCAATGCGATGACGAGGTTCATCAATCTTTCGACTTTCGAAACCGTCACCCGCACCACCCTAATTGCCGGAATCTCCCAGTCCGTCGCGCAGCGCAAGGCAGCTACATGCTGGCGATCAGCCGCTTGACTCGCTCGTCGACCGAACGGAACGGATCTTTGCACAGCACCGTGCGCTGAGCTTGATCGTTCAGCTTGAGGTGCACCCAGTCGACGGTGAAATCGCGGCCGGCCGCTTGGGCGGCGCTGATGAACTCACCGCGTAGCCGTGCCCGAGTGGTCTGCGGCGGTTGGTCCACCGCAGCGTCGATTTCCTCGTCGGTGGTGATGCGCGTCGCGAGGCCCTTGCGCTGCAACAGATCGAAGACCCCGCGGCCGCGCTTGATGTCGTGGTACGCCAGGTCCAGCTGGGCGATCTTCGGGTCCGACAGCTCCATGTCGTAGCGATCCTGGTAGCGCTGGAACAGCTTGCGCTTGATCACCCAGTCGATCTCGGTGTCGACCTTGGCGAAGTCCTGGCTCTCCACCGCGTCCAGCTGACGGCCCCACAGGTCCACCACCTGTTCGATCTGCGCATTGGGCTCGCGGGTCTGCAGATGCTCGACAGCACGGCTGTAGTACTCCCGCTGGATGTCCAGCGCGCTGGCCTGCCGCCCGCCGGCCAGCCGCACCGGCCGCCGACCGGTGACGTCGTGGCTGACCTCGCGGATGGCCCGGATCGGGTTGTCCAGCGAGAAGTCGCGGAACGCCACGCCGGCTTCGATCATTTCCAGCACCAACGCCGCGGTGCCCACCTTGAGCATGGTGGTCATCTCGCACATGTTGGAGTCGCCGACGATGACGTGCAGGCGCCGATATTTCTCGGCGTCTGCATGCGGCTCGTCGCGAGTGTTGATGATCGGGCGGCTACGGGTGGTTGCCGAAGAGACACCCTCCCAGATGTGCTCGGCGCGCTGCGACAGGCAGAAGGTTGCGGCTTTCGGGGTTTGCAGCACCTTGCCCGCGCCGCAGATGAGCTGGCGGGTGACCAGGAACGGCAGCAGCACATCAGAGATCCGGGAGAATTCGCCGGCGCGAACGATGAGGTAATTCTCGTGGCAGCCGTAGGAGTTGCCCGCCGAGTCGGTGTTGTTCTTGAACAGGTAGATGTCGCCGCCGATACCCTCGTCGGCCAGCCGCTGCTCTGCGTCGATCAGCAGGTCTTCCAGCACCCGCTCCCCGGCGCGGTCATGGGTCACCAGCTGCACCAGGCTGTCGCATTCGGCGGTGGCGTATTCGGGATGGCTGCCCACGTCCAGGTACAGCCGTGCCCCGTTGCGCAGGAAAACATTGGAGCTGCGGCCCCAAGAAACCACCCGTCGAAACAGGTAGCGGGCCACTTCATCGGGCGACAGCCGACGATGACCGTGGAATGTGCAGGTGACACCGAATTCGGTCTCGATGCCCATTATCCGTCGCTGCACAATTCGAGCGTACTGGTTGAAGGGGCAACGGGTGTGGAACACCCCGCCGGGAAGTCGGCCGGATGGCCCACGGCACACATCGCCGGTTTCGGTCGCCCGTTGCGGCAAGGCGAGCGGCTGTAGCCGGTCAGCGACGCGAAAACGCCTGCCGTCTTATCGCTTTCGACATCCCTGTTAGGCCTCGGCCGGTTCTGGGGCCTCCCCGAACCGGCTGAGCGCCAAAGTCGCCAGGACTGCCACCACGAAGCCCGCCACCACCATCCAGCCCAGTCCGGGGCGGGTCTGGTCACCCAGCCACGCCACCCCGACGAGAGCCGGGCCGACGGTCTCGCCCACGACCATTCCGGCGACCGCCGTAGTCACCGATCCGCGACTCAATGCGGAAGTGAGAAGCAGAAATCCGGCCAGCCCACCGGCGACGACGGCGTAGACGGCGGGGTTGGTATAAAACGCGGCCTTGGTCAGGTCCAGCGAATCGATCAGGCGCACGGCGATCTCGACAACGCCGAAGCCGGCGCCGGCCCCCAGCCCCAGCACCAGCGCGCGGGTGCGATCGCCCAGCCGGCCCGCGGCCGCACCGGCGGCGAATACGACGGCGACGATCACCAGCAGCGCCCAGCCCAGCT
>NZ_JBAPMI010000148.1:0-16013 GCF_049278535.1 Mycobacterium sp.
CGCGGCCGACCGACCACACACGTCCAGTTCGCCGCCCTGCATCGCGACCGTCAGTGGCGTGGATCGGCGGACCAGTTCGGCACCTCGGCGGCGATCCTGCTGGGTGATCTGGCGCTGGCATGGGCCGACGACATCGTGGCCGGCGTCGATTTGCCACCCGACGCCCGCGACCGGGTGCACCGGGTCTGGGCCGACATTCGCACCGAGGTGCTCGGCGGCCAGTACCTCGACATCGTGGCGGAGGCCAGCGCCGCGGAGTCGATCGCCTCGGCGATGGCCGTCAACACCTACAAGACCGCCTCCTACACGGTGTCGCGTCCATTGCAGCTGGGGGCCGCGGCCGCGGCCGATCGGCCGGACGTGCATGCGCTTTTCCACGAGGTCGGCAATCACCTGGGAGTCGCATTCCAGTTGCGCGACGACGTGCTGGGGTTGTTCGGCGACCCGGCGGTGACGGGCAAGCCGTCCGGAGACGACCTGCGGTCCGGCAAGCGCACGGTGCTGCTGGCGACCGCGATCGAGTTGGCCGACACGTCAGATGCGGCCGGCGCCAAGCTGTTACGGGCTTCGGTCGGCACCGACTTGAGCGACTCTGAAGTACGCCAGCTGTGCGACGTGATCGAACGGCTCGGGGCGCTGATCGCGGTCGAAGACCAGATCGACGCGCTGACCCGCCGGGCGCTCGACTTGATTGCTAATGCCCCGATCCACGCGGCCGCCAAGGCGGGGCTCTCCGAACTGGCCAACCACGCCGCGAACCGATCGGCCTGACGCCCATGTCCATTCCGACGTCTGTCCCAGTGCCCACCTCGACTACCGCTGCAACCCAACCGCTTTCACGTCTGCGAGAATTCGCCACCGCCGCCGAGGGCCGGCCCGCCCTGCTGGGCTTCCTGGGTGCGGCGCTGATCACCATGGGCGGGCTCGGCGCGGGCAGCACAAAACAGCACGATCCACTGCTGGAGTCGTTGCACGTGTCCTGGCTGCGCTACGGGCACGGCTTGGTGCTGTCGTCGGTGCTGCTGTGGATTGGCGTGACGTTGATGCTGAGCGCGTGGCTGTGGCTGGGCAGACGCGTACTCGCCGGCGACGCAAGCCAATACACCATGGTGGCCACCACCGGATTCTGGCTGGCGCCGCTACTGTTGTCGGTGCCCGTGTTCAGCCGCGACACCTATTCGTATCTGGCTCAGGGCGCGCTGCTGCGCGACGGGTTCGACCCCTACGCTGTCGGGCCGATCGACAACCCGAACCCGCTGCTGGACAACGTCAGTCCGATCTGGACGATCACGACGGCACCCTACGGCCCGGCGTTCATCATGATCGCCCGGTTGGTGACGATGCTGGTCGGCAACCACGTCATCGCCGGGACGATGCTGCTTCGTTTGTGCATGCTGCCCGGTTTGGCGTTGCTGATCTGGGCGACGCCGCGCACTGCGCGGCATCTCGGAGCGAATGTGCCTATCGCGCTGTGGATCTGCGCGCTCAACCCGCTGGTGATCATCCACTTGATGGGTGGCGTGCACAACGAGATGCTGATGGTGGGTCTGATGGCCGCCGGTATCGCGCTGACTCTTGAACGGCGCCATACCGCCGGCATCGCCCTGGTCGCCATCGGAACAGCGGTCAAGGCGACCGCCGGACTCGCGCTGCCGTTCCTGGTGTGGGTTTGGATGCGCCATCTGTGCGACCGGCGCGGATACCGGCCGGTGCGCGCCTTTTCGGTGGCCGCGGGCACGTCGGTGTTGATTTTCGTCGCGGTGTTCGCCGTGCTGTCCGGGGTGGCCGGGGTGGGCCTCGGTTGGCTGACGGCGTTGGCCGGCTCGGTGAAGATCATCAACTGGCTCAGCATTCCGACAGCCACCGCGAATCTGGTCCATGCCGTCGGAGGATTGTTCTTCTCGGTGAATTTTTATGGGGTGCTGCACATTACCCGCGGCGTCGGGATCGCGATCATCGCGATAGCACTGCCGCTGCTGTGGTGGCAGTTTCGCCACGACGACCGGCAGGCGCTGACCGGCATCGCGTGGGTGATGCTCGTCGTGGTGTTGTTCGCGCCCGCCGCCCTGCCGTGGTACTACTCCTGGCCGTTGGCTGTGGTGGCTCCGCTTGCCCAGTCACCCCGTGCGGTCGCGGCGATCGCCGCCGTTTCCAGCTGGATCATGGTCATCTTCAAACCCGATGGCGCACATGGCATGTACTCATGGCCGCACGTACTGCTCGCAACATTGGTTGCCGTGATGGCGTGGCACACGCTGAACCGGGTCACGACGCCGCAGGACAGCACCGGCGCGGTACAGCCCGCGTGATCCGATAGTCAGTACGCCATCGCCTGCGCGCGGCGCAGGACTTCGCGTGCCTGGTGGGCGTGTAGCGCATCGACCGGGCGGGCGTTGGTGATCGCGTCACGCGATCCGTCGCGGGTCACAGTAAGCGACGGATCAGGGGTGAACAGCCAGCGCACGATTTCGGTGTCGTGGTAGCCGCCGTCACGCAATACCACCAACAACCCAGGCAGGCTTTTGACTACTTCGCCGCTACTGGTGAAGAAGATCTGCGGGACCACCACATCGCCGGCGCGCCGCACCCCGACCAGATGGCCTTCCTTGAGATGCTGCTGCACTTTGGTGACCGGCACACCGAGCAAATCGGCCACATCGGGAAGATCGTAGGTCGGTTCGTCGGGTTGCAGAACATCATCCCCGGCCGGAATCCTGCTCACCGGATCAGTGTACGACCGGGCACGCTGCTTGTACGGCTCACTGCGTAAAGGTTTCAGGTGCAGACCGCGGCGCCGCCTACGATGGGCCCGTGGCTGCAGCAGCGGGCGACGACCTCCTCGAGGGCGCTTTGCTGGACGGGCGCTACCGAGTTGCGACCAAGATCGCCACCGGCGGCACCTCGACGGTGTACCGCGGCCTCGACACGCGTTTGGATCGGCCAGTCGCCCTGAAGGTGATGGATTCCCGCTACGCCGGCGACCAGCAATTCCTGACCCGCTTCCAACTGGAGGCCCGCACCGTGGCCCGGCTCAAAGATCCCGGGCTCGTCGCTGTTTACGACCAGGGCCTGGACGCCCGGCACCCATTCCTGGTGATGGAGCTCGTCGAGGGCGGCACGCTGCGCGAGCTCCTGGCCGAACGCGGTCCCATGCCACCGCATGCGGTCGCAGCGGTCCTGCGCCCGGTACTGGGTGGGCTGGCCGCCGCGCATCGCGCCGGATTGATACACCGCGACGTCAAACCCGAGAACGTGTTGATCTCGGATGAGGGCGAGGTCAAGATCGTCGACTTCGGGTTGGTGCGCGCCGTCGCCGAAGCCGGAATCACTTCCGCCAGCGTCATTCTCGGTACCGCCGCCTACCTGTCCCCCGAGCAGGTGCGCGACGGAAACGCCAGCCCGCGCAGCGATGTCTACGCCGCGGGCATCGTGGCCTATGAACTGTTGACCGGGCACACCCCGTTCTCGGGTGACTCGGCATTGTCGGTTGCATATCAACGCCTGGACACCGACGTGCCGCCACCGGGAAATCTGATCAGCGGAGTTCCCGCGCAATTCGACGAGCTCGTCGGTCGGGCGACTGCACGCGATCCCGCCGACCGTTACGCGGACGCCCAGGACATGGCCGCGGAGTTGGATGCGATCGTCGACGAGTTGCAGCTTCCTGATTTTCGGGTGCCCTCGCCGCGCAACTCGGCGCAACATCGCTCAGCTGCGGCGCACCGCAGCCAGGTGGATCAGCACCGCACCACCGATGAGCATCAGGCCCCCGCCTCGCGTCAGCCGGTACATCGGCCGACGCGTCAGCTGATTCGGAGGCCGGACGACTTGCCCGCCAAACCCGCTACCCGAAAAGCCCACGAGAATCGCGAAATACCAGGGCAATTCGCCGGAATCGACCTGATCGAATTCGCCCTGGAACGCCAGCATGCTCGACGCATGGTGCTGATCTGGATCGCGATCGTGCTGTCGATCACCGGAATGGCCGCCACCGCCGCATGGACGATCGGCAGCAATGTGAGCGGGTTGCTCTAGTCGCGCAACATCTCCGCGACCAGGAATGCCAACTCCAAAGACTGCTGGGTGTTCAGCCTTGGGTCACAAGCCGTTTCGTAACGACCACTGAGGTCGGTGTCCGAAATGTCTTGAGCGCCACCGAGACATTCGGTGACATTCTCTCCGGTGATCTCGACATGAATGCCACCCGGGTAGGTGCCCAGCGCCCGGTGCACCTCGAAGAAGCCCTGCACCTCGTCGACAATGCGGTCGAAGTGCCGCGTCTTGTAGCCGGTCGACGACTCATGGGTGTTGCCGTGCATGGGGTCGCACTGCCAGATCACCTGGTGACCGGTCGCTTGTACCTTCTCGATGATCGGCGGCAGCAGTTCGCGAACCTTGTTGTTGCCCATCCGGCTGACCAGCGTCAGGCGTCCCGGCTTGTTGTACGGGTCAAGGCGCTCAACGTATTCGACGACTTGGTCAGGTGTAGAAGACGGCCCGATCTTAACGCCGATCGGGTTGGCGATCACCTCGGCGAACGCGATGTGCGCACCGTCGAGTTGGCGGGTGCGGTCCCCGATCCACAGGTAGTGCGCCGACAGGTCGTACAGCACCGGCTCGCCGTCCTCTGCGTCGGACAACCGCAGCATGGACCGTTCGTAGTCGAGCACCAAAGCCTCGTGGCTGGCGTAGATTTCGGCGGTTTGCAGGTTGCGGTCGGCGACGCCGCAGGCGCTCATGAATTTGAGCCCACGGTCGATCTCAGAGGCCAACGCCTCGTAACGCGCGCCGGCCGGCGAAGTCCGGACGAACTCCCGGTTCCAGTCATGCACCAGATGCAGCGACGCGAGACCCGACGAGGTCAGTGCGCGCACCAGGTTCATCGCCGCGCCGGCGTTGGCGTAGGCACGCACCAGCCGGGACGGGTCATGCTCGCGCACCGCGGCGTCCGGGGCGAACCCGTTGACCATGTCGCCGCGGTAGGAGCGCAGGCCCAGCGCGTCGAGGTCGGCCGAGCGCGGCTTGGCGTACTGCCCGCCGATGCGGGCCACCTTGAGCACCGGCACGCTGGCGCCGTAGGTCAACACCACCGCCATCTGCAGCAAGGTGCGGATGTTCGCCTTGATGTGCGGCTCGGTGTTGTCGACGAAGGTCTCCGCGCAGTCGCCGCCCTGCAACATGAATGCCTCACCGCGGGCGACCTGGGCCAGCATCTCCTGCAGCCGCACGATTTCCGACGGCACCGTCACCGGCGGCACGCTTTCCAGAACCTTCCGTATCGGCTCGACCTGCTCGCGCGTCCAGCTCGGCTGCTGTGCGGCGGGCTTGGCCAGCGCGGCGTCCAGCCGCGCTCGCAGATCCGCAGGCAGCGGGGGCAGCGACGGTAGCTGCTCGATCGGTACGTCAACGGTCCAGTTCACCCGACCATGGTAACCGGGCAAAGCATGCGCCCAATCACCCCGCGATCAGGGCCGATGCAAGCAGGCCAGGCTAACGTCCATCTCCGTCGGACGTGATAACCCGGTACCGCAGCAGTTGGTCCCGGGCGTCCACCATTGCGTCGTGCACATTCGCCGACCGGCGCGGCAGCCGCGGACTTCCACGCTCCTCCCACAGCTGGCGCAGCTCGTGGGTGAATCGCGGTATCGGTGGCGGCAGATGGGTCATCGGGCCCCACAGCTGGCACAACACCACGTGGTCGTAAGCACCGACCCAGGCCCACAGTTCGATTGGCTCTGATCCGTCGACGTCGAAGAACGTCTCCAGGTCCGAACGGATCCGGGCCCGCGACCGCCACAACTGCGAGGACGGTGGAGGCAATTTCGGCAACACGTTGGCGCGCACCCAGCTGCCGGCTCGCTCGGGATCGAATTCTGTTGACACTGCGTAGTATTCGCGGCCGTCTTCAGCGACCACTCCGATCGAAATCAGCTCGATGGTTCGGCCGTCATCAATGAACTCGGTGTCGTAGAAATACCGCACTGTCGGTTACCTGACACCGGCGCCGCTGACGAACACGCTGGGCACCGACTCGGGCGGCGGTGCCGGATGCACCTCGCGGTCCAGCTGCGCATCGACCACCCGGTGCGAGGGCAGGCGCGGCGTGCCCGCGACGGCGTACTGCAGCCACAGCTTGGCGCGGACGACGGGTCGGCGCAGGGTCCGTTCACGCTGCAGCGCGCGGCTCATCTTGCCCAGCCGGCTCATGTAGAGGTAGCGAGCCCACGGAGCCTGCGGGCGCGACAACCGGATCGCCCCGACGACCAGCAACGGGACGAAGAACATGCCGATCAGGCCGGTCCACACTTTGCCCTTGAGCACCACCAGCACCGCCAAGGGCAAGGTCAGCACCATCGCGAAGACCACACCGGCGCGCAACACCATCGAATGCGTGGTGTCCTGCCACAGGCTGATGAAGAACATCAGCGGATGCAATCCGAGGACCAGGAGTCCACCCACCGCGACCGCCGCGAACACCGCGTCGACAGACGTGCGCCCGTCTTCCTCCCAGTAAACGTCGGACAAGTGCAGGATCAACGCGTACTCGTCGAGCACCAGCGCGGCGCCGATGCCGAAAATAATTGCGATAGACGTGAATTCGGGCTCCTTGCCGTTGACGGACAACGCCACCAGGGTCAGGCCGGAGATCATCACCATGACGACGCCGACGACCACGTGGTGGATGTGCTTGGCCCCGATGTGGATGTTGCGTGGTTCCCACCACCGGGGCGGCCTGCCGGTCCTGGAGCGACGGCGGATCAGGCGCACGAAGGTGCGGGTGACAAAGAAGGTGAGGATGAAGGCGATCAGACAGCACAGCAGCGGTAGCCGCCCGCGACCGATGATGTCGTGTTCGAACCACTGCAGCACGTTAAAAAGCTACGCCCATCGAGGGCCGATGACCGTCCGCGACACCGGCTCGCTGCTCGGCACCGATAGGCTGTTCACCGACATGAGTACATGGGGCTCGCCCGACGCGGGCAGTTCGCGCGGGCTGGTAGCCGCGGCGCAGCCGAGTATCTGGCGAAACACCGGCTGGGCATTGCTTCAGGCGCTGGCTCTGGTCGCATTGGGTTACGCCGGGTGGCGGGTCCTCGGAAGCACTGTCTATCGGATCGACATCGACGTGTACCGGATGGGCGGCCAGGCCTGGCTGGATGGTCATCCGCTATACAGCCCCGACGTCAAGTTCCATACGCCGATCGGCCTCAACCTGCCGTTCACCTATCCCCCGCTGGCTGCGGTCATCTTCGCCCCGTTCGCGTGGCTTGGCATGCCGGCCGCCAGCGTCACCATCACGGCCATCACGCTGGTTCTGCTGCTGGTCTCCACGATGCTCGTGCTGACTCGGATGAACGTGTGGGAGACCACCC
This sequence comes from Mycobacterium sp., assembly GCF_049278535.1. Classification (GTDB taxonomy): domain Bacteria; phylum Actinomycetota; class Actinomycetes; order Mycobacteriales; family Mycobacteriaceae; genus Mycobacterium. Next base: position 7,374 of record NZ_JBAPMI010000148.1, read on the forward strand.
GCGTGGTGCCCGGTCCGGCATGGTTGCGCCGCTGGTGGCTGACCGTGCTGGTCGTGGCCTGGGCGACGCTGTACTGGGAGCCGATCCAAGCGAACTTCGCCTTCGGGCAGATCAACGTCGTGCTGATGACGCTGGTGATCGCCGAGTGCGTGCCGAGTCGCACCCCGTGGCCGCGGGGGCTGCTGCTGGGGCTGGGCATCGCGCTCAAGCTCACACCGGCGGTGTTCCTGCTGTACTTCCTGCTGAACCGCGACCGCCGCGCCGTCGTCACCTCGCTGGCCTCGGTCGTGGCCGCGATCGCAGCCGGGTTCGCGCTGGCCTGGCACGACTCGTGGGAGTACTGGACCCACACCGTGCGCAATACCGATCGGATCGGCTCGGCGAGCTTGAACACCAACCAGAACATCGCCGGCACGCTGGCACGGCTGGGCCTCGGCGACCATCAACGTTTCCTGCCCTGGGTGGCCGCTTGCCTCCTGGTGCTGGCGCTGACCATCTGGGCCGCGCGCCGGGTGCTGCGCGCCGAGGAGCCGACGCTGGCGGTGATGTGTATCGCGCTGTTCGGTCTGGCGACTTCGCCGGTGTCCTGGTCGCACCACTGGGTGTGGATGCTGCCGACGGTGGTGGTGACGGCAGTGCTGGCCTGGCGGCGGCGCAATCTCGCGATGGCGGTGGTCAGTGCCGCCGGGGTCGCGTTGATGGTGTGGACGCCGATCGATTTGATGCCTAAGCACCACGAGGTGACCGCGGCGCTCTGGCGTCAGCTCGCCGGGGTGTCGTATCTGTGGTGGGCGCTGGCGACCCTCGTCGTCTCCGGGGCCACCGTCGCGGTCCGCGCAACTGCCACCGCCGCACCTCGGCCATCGACGGCACCGGCGCCGGCGACCGCCGTCAGCTGATCGGCTACCCGGCCGCCGTCTGCGGAATACGGGACGGCGACTGCGGGTCCGACGAACCCGAGCCATTGCCGTTCTTGAGGGTCGCGGCATAGATGTCGACGTATTCCTGCTCGGACAGCCCCATCAGCTCGTAGATCACCTCGTCGACAACGGCACGCTCGATGAAGCGATTGCCCGCCAGCCCGTCGAATCGGGAGAAGTCCATCGGCTTGCCGAATCGGACCGTGACCCGCCCGAAGCGCCACATTTTGCTGCCCGGCGGATTGACGACGTTGGTGCCGATCATCGCCACCGGGATCACCGGAACTCCGGTCTGCAGCGCCAGACGCGCCAGCCCGGTCTTGCCCTTGTAGAGCCGGCCGTCGGGCGAGCGGGTGCCCTCGGGGTACATGCCGAGCAGTTTGCCGTCGCCCAACACCCGCTCGGCGGTGACCAGCGCGGCCTGCGCGGCGTCGGCGTCACTGCGATCGATCGGTACCTGTCCGGCGACGGTGTAGAACCAGCGATTGAACCAGCCTTTCAGGCCGGTGCCGGTGAAATATTCAGACTTGGCCAGAAAGGTGATCCGGCGCCGTACCACCAGGGGTAAATAGAAACTGTCGGCGACCGCGAGGTGGTTACTGGCCAGGATCGCAGGGCCGGACTGCGGGACATATTCCAGTCCTTCGACTTTCGGCCGACCGAGCAGAGCGAGCAGCGGGCCCATGAAGATGTACTTGAAAAGCCAGTACCACATGGAGGCTCCCAACTCACCCGCGTCAACAGTGTCAGCGCCAAGAGTACCGACCGAGTGTGTGTGGGACCACAGGACACTTACGTCGTGCTAACACTGCGTCGCGAGTCGGCCGTTGTGGTAGGCGAACGTCGCGGCTACTCGTCGATGGTGACGGCGATCGGCTGGTAGCGATTCGTCGGGCCGGGCGCATCGGCGGTCTCCGACTCCGCACCGCTGCCCGGCGGTCGGTCCGGCGGTGTCGTCGGCCGGTCGACTTGGTCGACGATGGCCCGGATCACTGCCAGTAGCGCAACGCTGTGCTCGGCGATGACGGTCAGCAGCGGGTGTTCGTCACCGCTGACCACCGCGGCCAACGCGCAGACCGGACACCAGACCTGTTGGCATTTGCCGGTGCCGGCGCCGTCACCGGCCGCTCGCGCCGCCGCCAAACGAATCGCGGGATCGATCTGGTCGAGAATCTTCTGCGCGAGTCTGCGTAGTTCCGGTCCGATGTCGGGGTGGGTCACTTGGGCCACACCTCCGGGTCAGGTTGAAAACGCACCGTCAATTCGCCGCCGCGAAGATGCGCGTTTACTACCGTGCATCGCCGCAGCACGGACGCCAATCGAACTCTGCGCCGCATCCCGCCGGCGCCGACGATTAGGTCGTCTCCGACCCGGCCCAGGCTGAGCGCGCCGGAATCGATCTGGGGCAACTCTAGTCGCAATCGGTAGATCGACTGCAGTCCGGATCCTGATTCCAGGTCGACGACGGGACGCAACGGCCCGGGTGGGGCCGAGCCGTCGCGGCGGCGCGCGCTGTCCAGCAATTCCGCGAGTGCCTTGGCGCCAATCGGCTCACCGGCCAGATGCGGGGTGAGAACCAGCGCCACGTCGCCGATCGCGGCATCCAGTTCGTCGAGCACGGTTCGCTGTTCGCTGATGCGCTCCGAATACCAGTCGAAGGCCGGATGCGCCGGCAGGTTGCGGTACTCGTATGAATCGTCTTGCATCAGAATCTGGTTGACGATTAGTTCCTCGACGCGCACGCCCATCAACGCCAACGACCCCAGCGTCCGGATCGCCTCAGCCGCCACCACCCGCTCCGCGGTCAGCACCAGATGCGCGCCCACCCGCGTTCCGTCGGTCAGCAGCGCACTGAGTTTGTCGACGCTCCCGCTGATGCGTTCCAACAGCTCCACCACCGCGATGGACCGCACGTCTTCGGCACCGGTCGAAAGCCGGCGATGCCGCGGCCACGCGCGCTCGACATACAGCGCGAACGTGGCGGGCAACGTCAGCATCCGCAGCGCATCGGCGGTCGAGGCGCAGTCGACCACGATGTGGTCCCACTCCCCGCACGTGGCCAACTCCCCGACCTCATGCAGGCCGAGCACTTCCTGAACGCCGGGAAACGCCGAAAGTTCTTCGGGCGCAATGTCACCCAGCTCCGACTCGGGAAAGCGGCGACCGAGCGTGTCGACCACCGTGCGCCAGCGCGCTTCGAGCAGCGCCAGCGTGTCCATCGCCAACGCGTCCAGAGACCCGCCGCCGACGTCCGCGGAGCCGGTTTCAAGATCGGCCAGCACCCGCACGGCATCGCGCCGGCCGCTCGGCGACACCGCGAGGCCGAGCACATCGCCCAACGAGTGTGCCTGGTCGGTGGATACCAGCAGCACCCGCTGACCGGCGCGTGCTTCATGCACGGCCGTCGCGGCCGCCAAGGTGGATTTGCCTACCCCACCCTTGCCGACGAAAAGACTGATCCGGGCCGGGTCGGGCGCTGCGGACTCACTCAGCCTCGACTCGTTTCTTCAGATCCTTCAACGCGGTGTCGGTCAGCCTCCGCTCGGCTTTTCGCTTGAGCAGACCGATCATGGGAATCGCCAAATCGACGGTGAGCTCGTAGGTCACGTCGGTACCGGATCCCTTGGGCGACAGTCGATATACGCCCTCAAGGGCTTTGAGCAGCGAGCTGGACACCAGTGACCAGCTCACCGACTTACGGTCCTTCGGCCACTTGTAGGAGAACACCAGGGTGTCCTTGAGGACGGCGGCGTCCATCACAAAGCGGGCCACTTTCGGATTGCCGACGGAATCGGCTTCGAGGACCTCGGCCTCCTTGTATTCCGACACCCAGTCGGGATAGGAGCCGATGTCGGCGATCACGTCCATGACCGTGCCGGGATCCGCGTCGATGTAAATCGTCTGGGCCGTCTTCTCCGCCACCTGCTCGCTTCCTTCTCAGCGCTGCGCCGCTTGGGCTGCGCTGCCCGCGGTATGTCTGTGTCATCCGGGCTGCAACCTCCGCCCACGGCAGAAACGGTACTCCCCGGCCAAGCTCAGCCCTGGTCAAGCATCGGAGAAAGCCCGACCGGGCGGGACCTTTCCAGCGTCGTCTTCACCTCGAACGCCATTTTCTTGCCCGCGACCCGACGCCGATGCGTCATTTTCGCGAGATTCATCTTGGCCCACTGCGAGGCGGCCACTCCGGGCGGCTCGGCGTGCAGGAAGTAATGCAACAGCACGCCGTCCAGCATCGGCTCCAGCCAGATCTCCATCGTGCCGGTCAGCGGTCCTGTCACTGCCCACCGGACACCGAGCGGCCCGCGCTCTTCGGTGACCTCCAGCCGTAGATCGGGCCACCAACGCCGCCAGTTGGCCGGATCGCCCACGGTGGCACCGACGCGCGCCGGATCGGCGGCGACAAACGTCTGGTCGGCGATCTGAACGCTGTGCACGGCCAATAGCTTCACATACAGCGGTCCAGGCGGGGCACTACACCCAGGTGGGCCCGCATCGCCGCCGGACTAGGCTATATGCCGCCTGGTCACCCGGAGTCCCTGAAGCGAGGTCAGAAGCGTGCGTGAATTAAGTGTTCCGGCTCCGTTCACGGTTGGCGAGCACGACAACATCGTTGCCACCGTGTTCGAGCACGAGCGCAACGATCCGGACGCGGTGATCTTCCAGCGCCTCATCGACGGAACCTGGACCGATGTGACATGCGCGGCCGCGGCGGCCCAAATCCGTTCGACCGCATTGGGTTTGATCGCCGAAGGGGTGCGGCCCGGCGATCGGGTGGCCATCTTCTCGGCCACCCGCTACGAGTGGGCGATCCTCGACCAGGCCATCCTCGCGGTCGGCGGCGTCACTGTTCCGATCTACGAGACATCGTCGGCGGAGCAGGTGCGCTGGGTGCTGACCGACTCGGGCGCTGTAGTGGCTTTCGCCGAAACCGATGCCCACGCCACGATGGTCACCGAACTGGCCGGCGAGCTGCCCGACTTGCGCCGGGTCCTGCACATCGATGGTTCGGGCCCCAAGGCGCTCGATCAGCTCGAGCAGGAAGGCGCCTCGGTCGACCCGGCCGAGGTCACCGCTCGGGTCCAGGCACTGCGCAGCGAAGACCCGGCGACGCTGATCTACACCTCTGGCACCACCGGTCGCCCGAAGGGTTGCCAGCTGACCCACGCCAACCTGGTCTACGAGACCCGTGGCACCAAGGAGGTGCTGCCCACGCTGCTCAAGAAGGGCGAGCGACTTTTGGTGTTCCTGCCGCTGGCGCATGTGCTCGCCCGTGCGCTGACGCTGTGCGCGTTCCACAACAAGGTCGTCGTCGGATTCACCAGTGACATCAAGAATTTGGTGCCGATGTTCGGGGTGTTCAAGCCCACGGTCGTGGTGTCGGTCCCGCGGGTGTTCGAGAAGGTGTACAACACCGCCGCGCAGAACGCCGCCAGCGACGGCAAGGGCCGCATCTTCGAGATCGCCGCGCAGACCGCGGTCGACTGGAGCGAAGCGTCCGACCGCGGCGGCCCGGGCCTGCTGCTGCGGGCCAAGCACGCATTGTTCGACCGGCTGGTGTACCACAAGTTGCGCGCCGCGTTGGGCGGTGACTGCCATGCTTCGGTCTCCGGCGGCGCCCCGCTGGGCGCGCGCCTGGGCCACTTCTACCGCGGCGTCGGTTTGACCGTTTACGAAGGCTATGGGCTGACCGAGACGAGCGCGGCGATAACGGTCAACCAGGTCGGCGCCGTCAAGGTCGGCACGGTCGGAAAGTTGGTGCCGGGCAACAGCATGCGCATCGCCGACGATGGCGAGTTGCTGCTACGCGGTGGTGTGGTGTTCCACGGCTACTGGCACAACGACCAGGCCACCAGCGAGTCCTTTGAGGACGGCTGGTTCAAGACCGGCGACTTGGGCGCGGTCGACGAAGACGGGTTCTTGACGATCACCGGTCGCAAGAAGGAGATCATCGTCACCGCCGGTGGAAAGAACGTCGCCCCAGCAGCTTTGGAAGACCAGCTGCGGGCTCACCCTTTGATCAGCCAGGCCATGGTGGTCGGGGACGCCCGGCCGTTCGTCGGCGCCCTGATCACCATCGACCCCGAGGCCATCCAGGGATGGAAGCAGCGCAACGGCAAGCCTGCCGGTTCGTCGGTGGCCGATCTGGCCAACGACCCCGACCTGCTCGCCGAGGTGGACGCGGCCGTCAAGCAAGCGAATCTTTCTGTGTCGCATGCGGAGTCGATCCGTAAATTCCGCATCCTGCCGGTCGACTTCACCGAGGACACCGGCGAGCTGACCCCGACGATGAAGGTGAAGCGCAAGGTGGTTGCCGAGAAGTTCGCCCACGACATCGACGCGATCTACAACAAGGGCTAGCCACGGAGCAGGTCGGACAATCGTCCGGCCAGATCGTCCCACCGCCACTGCGCGGTGACCCACTGCCGGCCGGCGGCGCCCATCGCGGCGGCGCGATCCGGGTCGGCCAGTAACTCGCTGACGGCGTCGGCGATCTGCTGCACCGAACGACCGTCGACCACCATGCCAGTCTTGTTGTGCTGCACGGTTTCCGGTGCGCCACCGGAGGATCCGGCGATCACCGGCACGCCGGTTGCGGATGCTTCCAGAAACACGATGCCCAGCCCTTCGACATCCAAGCCGGCGCCACGGGTGCGACACGGCATTGCGAACACATCGGCCATCGCGTGGTAGGCGGGCAGGTCGGCGGATGGAACACCGCCGGTGAAAATGACGTGATCGCTGACGCCGAGGCGCCAGGCCAGCCCGCGCAGCGTGTCCAGATACGGACCCCCGCCGGCAATGACCAGCGCTGCACCGTCCACCCGTTGCCGGATTGTCGGCAGCGCCCGGATCAGCATGTCTTGGCCTTTGCGCGGTACTAATCGAGACAGACACAGCACCGTGGGCCGCTGACCCAGACCGTAGCGGGCGCGTAGCTCGGCGCGGCTTACCGGGTCGGGGCAGAACCGCTCGGCATCGACGCCGGGTGGGAGGTGTTCCAACAAGGCTTTCGACCCGAACGCCGGGGCGAAACGTTTTCGCGTATACCGGCTGACGAACGTAACAACGTCGCTGTCCTCGCCGATACGACGCAACACCGACCGGGCCACCGGCAGCATCGACCAACCCACCTCGTGACCGTGCGTGCTCGCCAGCACCCGGCTCGCCCCCGCCTGGCGGGCGCGCTGCGCCAGCAGACCCAGTGGTGCGGCAGCGCCGAACCAGACGGTGTCGATGCCGTGCTCGGCGATCAGCCGGCGCATCCGCTTATCCACCGTGGGCACCGGCAGCATCAACGTCCCCGGGTGTCGTACCACGCGATATCCCGCGGTCTCCGCGTCGAAGCCTTCGGCGTCCTTCCATTGCGGGGCGTACACCGTCAGCGTGTGCTCACCGGCGGCGGCCAGTCGGGATACCAGCTCGACCAGATATGACTGGATGCCGCCACGCCGGGGCGGAAAGTCGTTGGTTACCAGCAGGACCCGAGACACCTACGAAGGCTAGCCTGCGGCCTTCGCGTTCAGCGTGTGGGCTGACGGGCGAGCCACTGTTGCCAATCGGCGAGTGTCCCCGCCATGTCGGTGCCGAGCACATCGTGCACGGCATCAGGCAGGTCGGCGTGCTGCTCGCCGCAAGCGGCCCGGTACAGCGCACGCAGCGTCGGCGCTCCGCGGGTATCGGCAACGAACAACGCGAACAGCCACGCTCGGTCATAGGCCTGCGAGCGTTGCGGTCCCGGGGCGGACAGGTCGGCGTCGGACGGCAACGCGGTGGGGGGCGGCGTGACATCGGGCAGCGGAGCGTGCGGCCGCGCGACGTAGTCGGCCACGCCCTCGGTCAGCCAGCGGGGCGCATCCAACGCGGTGTCCGCGCGTGCGGCATAGTGAAAAAGCTCGTGGCCCAACACGATTCGCAGTGACCGCTCACTCATTCCCGCGGCGCCGGGGGCGAAGACTATCCGCTGGCCAAGCGCGATCCGCTGGGCGGGATCGACACGGTCGGCGACGGCGATTGCGGCGATGTCGGCCCACCGCCCCGCAGGGCCACCGGCCCGCGCCTCGAATTGCTGCTGCGAGCCGGTGGTCACCACGTCGATATCGCGGGGCCAGTCAGTCCCCCAGAACGCCTCGACCGCGTCGACGGCCTGACCGATGTCCGCGGCGATGCGGGCCGGCAGGGTGTGCGATTGCGGGCCGCCGAGATTGGTCATCCGCAGGACCCGATCACCGACCTGCACGCTCGACGGCGCGCCGGAGCCGATGGACGGGCGCTCGGATAGCTGCGTTGCGTGTCGCTGGCCGATCGCCGCGACGGTGCCGAGGATCAGTTCGGCGGCCAGCACGCAGGCCAGCAGCCCGCGCCGACGTTTGATGTCAGTAGCGGCGGGCGTCGTAGATCGGGCCCGAGGAGTTCATCGGCACCACCCGCACCGGCACCCCGTAGGTGGACGAGTGGACCATCAGGCCGTCGCCGATGTAGAGCCCGGCGTGCGATGCGTCGGAGTAGAACGTCAGCACGTCACCGGGCTGCAGGTCGGACAGCGACACCGGCTGCCCGCCGTGCGCCAGCGCCTGGCTGGAGTGCGGCAGCGCGATACCGGCCTGCTGGAACGCCCACATCACCAGGCCGGAGCAGTCGAATCCGCCCGGCGCCGCGCCTCCCCAGGAGTAGGGAGCACCGACCTGGGTCAACGCGGCCTGAACGGCGATCGCGCCCTGGC
>NZ_JBAPMI010000149.1:0-2464 GCF_049278535.1 Mycobacterium sp.
CCGGGCCCGGCGCAGGCTGCTGGTGACGGCCGTCGACAGCGACACCGGTGGGGCCGGTCTGGAGGCGGCGCTGCCGTCGGTGTTCTTCACCGAGATCGCGCAGTGGGCCGACGACGGCGCCGATACCGCCGGAGTGCAACCGATCTCGGCGCCGCGGGTGTTGTCCGCGGCCGCGCTGGTGGGCCGGCTGCGCGGCGTGGTGTGCGCGCCGCAGGGCGCGGTCAGCGACGCGATGCGCGATTGCGCGGCAACTCAATTGGCCCGCCTGGCTGCCGCAGGGGTGCCGGGCGCCGACCCGGTCGGCTGGTACGGCATGTCACCGGTCAGCACCATCGAACCGATGTGGAGCGGCGACGATCACGTCGTCACGCTCACGCCGTCGAGCCTGCAGACGTTGACCGACTGCCCGTTGCGCTGGTTGGCCGAACGGCACGGGGGCACCGATCCCCGCGACCTGGGCTCGACGATCGGTTCGGTGCTGCATGCGCTGATCGCCCAGGCGGCCGGCGGCGAGCCCGAACTGCTGGCCGCGCTGGAGCGGGCATGGCAGCATCTGCCATTCGAATCGCAGTGGCATTCGGCCAACGAGCTGGCCCGGCATCGAATGATGATCGAGACGTTCTTGGCCTGGCGGGCCCAGACCCGCGGCGAGTTGACCGAGGTCGGTGTCGAGGTGGACGTCGACGGGGTCCTCGATGGGAACGTTCGGCTGCGCGGGCGGGTCGACCGGATCGAACGCGACGCCGCCGGCCGGCTGGTGATCGTCGACGTCAAGACCGGCAAGTCGCCGGTCAGCAAGGACGACGCGCAGCGGCACGCCCAGCTGGCGGCCTACCAGCTCGCGGTGGCCGAGGGCCTGGTGGAACACGGCGATGAGCCCGGCGGCGGGCGGCTGGTGTACCTGGGCAAGACCGGGTCGACGGGAGCCACCGAGCGCGGGCAGGACCCGATGACACCCGAAGCAGGTCGGCGGTGGCGCGACCGCCTCCGCGAGGCGGCCGACGCGACGGCCGGGCCGCAATTCGTCGCCCGGATCAACGACGGCTGCGCGCATTGCCCGCTGCGGCCGAGCTGCCCGGCCCACACCGGCGTCGAGGCTAAGGGGTCGGTATGACCGTGACGGCACCGGCGCCAGCACGCTACAGCCCTAGCGAATTGGCAAGCGCACTAGGACTTTTCGAGCCCACCGAAGAACAGGCGGCGGTCATCGCGGCGCCACCGGGACCGCTGGTCGTCATCGCGGGTGCGGGCGCCGGCAAAACCGAGACGATGGCGGCACGGGTGGTTTGGCTGGTGGCCAACGGCTACGCCGAGCCCGGCCAGGTGCTGGGTCTGACCTTCACCCGCAAGGCCGCGGGCCAGCTGCTGCGGCGGGTCAGGTCCCGGCTGGCCCGGCTCAGTGGCACCGCGCTGGCCGTCGGCGATCAGCCGGTTGACGAGCCCGACGGTGTGCCGGTCGTCAGCACCTATCACGCCTTCGCCGGCCAGCTGCTGCGCGAATACGGTCTGCTCTCACCGGCCGAGGGGGAGTACGCCAAGCCCATCGAGCCCGACACCCGGCTGCTCAGTGAGACTGAGCTCTGGCAGCTGGCTTTCGACGTCGTGAACCGATACCAGGGTGAACTGTGTACCGAGAAGAATCCGGCGGCGGTCACCGCAATGGTGCTGCGACTGTCGGGTCAGCTCGCCGAGCACCTGGTCGACACCGGTCAGCTCAGCGAGACCCATGTCGAGCTCGAACGGCTGGTGCACACCTTGCCCGCCGGCCCGTATCAGCGCGACCGCGGACCGAGTCAGTGGCTGCTGCGAATGCTGGCCACCCAGTCCGAACGCGCCGAGCTGGTGCCGCTGATCGACGCCCTGCACCACCGGATGCGGGCCGACAAGGTGATGGATTTCGGCGGCCAGATGGCCTGCGCCGCACGCCTGGCCTCGATGGTCCCGCAGGTAGGTGAGCAGCTGCGCAGCCGCTACCGGGTGGTGCTGCTGGACGAATACCAAGACACCGGATACGCCCAGCGCGTCCTGTTGTCGTCGCTGTTCGGTGGCGGAGTCGACGAGGGCCTGGCGCTGACGGCCGTCGGTGACCCAATTCAATCCATCTACGGCTGGCGCGGCGCTTCGGCCACCAACCTGCCGCGGTTCACCACCGACTTCCCACTACCCGACGGCTGCCCGGCACCCGTCCTGGAACTGCGCACCAGCTGGCGTAATCCGCCGGCCGCACTGCGCGTCGCCAACGCCGTCTCCGCGGATGCGCGGCAACGATCCGTGGCTGTGCGTGCGCTTCGCTCCCGCCCCGATGCCGAACCCGGCACCGTGCGCTGCGCGTTGTTGGCGGACGTGCACGCCGAGCGGGAATGGGTCGCTGATCACCTGCAGCGGCGCTACCAGCAGGCGGCCGCCGACGGCACCGCGCCGCCGACCGCGGCGATCCTGTTGCGCCGCAACGCCGATGCCGCAC
>NZ_JBAPMI010000150.1:0-4633 GCF_049278535.1 Mycobacterium sp.
GCGTCGCGGTGATCGGCCGCGACCCCCGCGCCAGTGGCGAGATGCTGGAAGCCGCGGTCATCGCGGGCCTGACCAGTGAGGGCGTGGACGCGCTGCGGACCGGTGTGCTGCCGACCCCGGCGGTCGCCTACCTGACCCACGCCTACGACGCCGATTTCGGGGTGATGATCTCCGCGTCGCACAACCCGATGCCCGACAACGGCATCAAGATCTTCGGGCCAGGCGGGCACAAGCTCGACGACGCGACCGAAGACCAGATCGAGGATCTGGTCGCAACGGGGCCGGGGCTGCGTCCCGTCGGCACCGAAATCGGCCGGGTGATCGACGCCGACGATGCGCTGGACCGCTACCTGCGTCAGGTCGGCAAGGCCAGCACAGTCCAGCTCAACGGGCTGACCGTGGTCGTCGACTGCGCACACGGCGCCGCCTCGGCGGCCGCGCCACGTGCCTACCGCGCAGCCGGTGCGCGCGTGATCGCGATCAACGCCGAACCCAACGGGCTCAACATCAACGACCGCTGTGGCTCGACACATCTGGACGTGCTGCGCTCGGCGGTTCTGCAGCACGGCGCCGACCTCGGATTGGCTCACGACGGTGACGCCGACCGGTGCCTGGCCATCGATGCCGCCGGTGAGGTCGTCGACGGCGACGCCATCATGGTGATCCTCGCGCTGGCGATGCAAGAAGCCGGCGAGCTCGCCGGCAACACGCTGGTCGCCACCGTGATGAGCAATCTCGGCCTGCATCTGGCCATGCGTGCGGCCGGTGTCGATGTTCGCACCACCAGTGTCGGCGACCGATATGTGTTGGAAGAGTTACGATCTGGCGCGTTCAGCCTCGGCGGCGAGCAATCCGGACACATTGTCCTGCCCACGCTGTCGACTACCGGCGACGGCATACTGACCGGCCTGCGGCTGATGTCGCGGATTGCGCAGACCGGCACATCGCTGGCGAACCTGGCCTCTGCGATGCACACCTTGCCGCAGGTCCTGATCAATGTCGACGTCGCCGACAAGGCCGCCGCGGTTGCCGCGCCTTCGGTTCGTGACGCGGTCCAGCGGGCCGAAGACGAACTGGGCGACACCGGACGAATCCTGTTGCGCCCGTCGGGAACCGAACAGATGATTCGGGTCATGGTGGAAGCCGACGACGAGCACGTCGCTCACCGGCTCGCCGCGCACGTCGCCGACACGGTACGCGGCACGCACTAGGCGGAACCGTCGGGCGACGCGTCGCGTCGAACCCGTTATGGCACAACAAGAAGCATTCGTTGACGCTGCAGCAGTGCAGACCGTGGCGAACCGATTTGACGACGCAGCACATCTCATCGACGGCGCGGTTCGAGCCCAGTTCGGCAGGCTGGCCTTCGACGGCACCGCCTCCGGACGTGCCTACATCGGTCAAGGCGATGCTCTGCGGTTTGCGTTGCACCGCCTCGGCACCGATCTTGCGCAGTGGGCACGGGCCAGTATGGAGGTCGCAACCGCGTTGCGGGCCAGCGCTAATCGCTACGCCGACGCCGACCAATTCGCCGCCGCGCGGATCGGCTGAGCATGGCCGACGGGTTCGACGTCGCTGCGCGATTAGCCGAGGGCCGACCCGCGGTCGAGCGCACGCAGACCTATGTCGACGCATGCCATCAGCTGGGCTATCAGCAGCCCGACCTGACCGCGCACGCGTCGCAGGTCTGGGAATGGTACGACACCGAGGCCGGCCTTGACCTGCGGGTGCTCGACGACGACACGGGCGCGCTTCGCGCCGCGGCCACTGCGATCGAGGAGGCGCTGTGGGTGCAGCGCACGCAGGTCACCGAGCTCGCTGTGGCGTGGCGAGGCCGGGGAGCCGATTCCGCGGCACGGTTTCTCCAGCATCACTGCGACGTCGCTACAGCGGTAGCCGCGCGCGTTCGCGCCGCCGCTGAGCACTATGGCGCCCTGCGGGAAGACATCTGGAAGGCAGTCGATGCAAAGGTCGCGACCGCCGTCGCGATCGACGAACGCCGAGCGGCGCAGCGGTCCGACTGGCTGACTGCTGCCCAGTTCGGCACAGCGGGGACGCGGGACCGGTCGACGGCCGAAGAGGTGATTCGCCAACAGATAACTCCGTACGTGGACAACGATATTCGCAACGACTGGCTCGCCGCGATGGGTTCGGGCGCCGCGTCGGTAGCGGCGTCCTACGACGCGGCCATCCACGCGTTGGCGTCGACGTCCGAGGTGCGTTTCGACATTCCGGGCGATTGGGGTCCGGCTTGGCAGCCGGTGCTCGAGCAGCATCCGGTTGCGGAGTCAACACCCGTAATGGCCCTGCCCGCCAACGCGGTGCCGACTGTGGCCGCGGCGGCGCCGGCACCACAACCGTCGATAAACCAAGAGCCGGAGCACTTTTCGGCGGGCGGCCTCGACGATACGGCTTCGATGCCGCCCGAACTGGCGACCCCGCTTGGTGATGTCGGCGGGTTATCCTCCGGCGCAGGCAGTCTCGGGAGTGCTACCGGTGGCATCGGCGGTGTGGTCGGAAGCATCATCGACAGCATCGGCAGCATTCTGGGCTCACTGGCCGGCGGACTCGGCAACGGCACCGGAGTCGGTGACTCGCCGGTCGATGACCCGCTAGAGCTTGCTGACGACAACAAGCCAGACGATGATGATGTCAAGCCAGACGACGCTGTCGAGGACGACAAGCCAGAAGACGCTGTCGAGGACGACAAGCCAGACGACACTGACCTCACGCCCGACCAGCCGGTGGATTCGCTCGCCGAAACCCCTTCGGCGACAAGTGATCCGGTGGGCGAGCCCGTCGGACAGGAATTGGATCCGCCACCGCCCGCTGCACCGGCTGATCAGCCCGGGCCGGCGGCGGCGTCACCGGATGACGGATCGACGCCGTGCGAGATCGCCGAGGACCAGCTACCTCAAGCGGGGCAGTGACATGCGGGCTCAGCCCTTGAGCAGCGCGACGAACTTCTCCTCCGGGCTCAGCGGCGCGGCCTCGTCGCCCATCGGGAGGGTCTTGGGCAGTTGCACGTCGGGGTCGGCGAAGTCGCGGTACGTCTTGTCGCCGCTGAGCGTGTAGAGCAGGTAGCCGGTCAGCAGCGCGCGAGTCGTCTTCTGCGTCTTGCGATCCGGACCACCCAGGCCGAAGGCCGAGGTCAATCGACGGCCCTCGGCCAGCCCGGCGGGCTGAGCCTTAGCGACGATTCGCAGGGTCGCCGTGTCCCAGGCGCGCCAGAGTTCAATGGCATTGGAGCGCAGCGACTTTGCCGACCCCGGAGCGCTGAACACCACACCCGGCACACGAAGTGCCAAGGCCGGCTGCTCTGCAGACGGGTCGGTGATGGCCGGATAGAGCGCGGCCACCGCTTGCGGCTTGGCCTTCATGCCGGCGGCCGCGAACACCGCGGCTGAGCCGCCGAAGCCGTGGCCGATCACGCCGAGCTTGCCGGGATGCACGCTGATCTTTCCAGCCCCGAGTCGCACCCCCGCGGCGATATCCAGCGCAGTGCCCAAGTCGAATGCCAGGTTCAACACCGACGGCGCCACTCCGCGCTCGGTATCGGGTGCTGCAGCGACGATGCCCCAGGAGGCCAGGTGTTCTAGCAGGCCCGAATAGCGGGCCACCCCGGTGAGCCAATCGTGGCCGAACGCCACACCGGGCAGGTTGAAACCGGCCTCGGGCGTGTAGACCACGCCCGGTATTCCCGCGAATGCCAAGTCGCCGCGCAAAACTCGATGGGGCCCACGTCGCGCAAGGGCGCCGACGAGCTTGCTGGTCTTTGCCACCCGATGACGGTAGCGCACGCCGCCGCGGGCCCGGAGCGAGTTGCCGCACCACCGAACAGTCGATATCAAGCTCATTGACAGTAATTCGCCAGCGAAACACGCCCGATGGAGGAGTTTGGCCGCACCGGCGAGGTGGTACGACGGCCGACCACTGGCACGGCTAGGCCCCTGGCATCCGTGATCTAACCGAAATCGACTCTGTGCAGAGGTCCCAACTCGGGGCGGCTGCACTGTTTTGGCGACGCTTCGCAGACCAGGGTGCTTACGTCATCGCCAACACCCGCTGTGCTCGGTAATGAATCTCATTCAATACCAAGCTTATTCACAGGAACTCATAGCGAATTTTGCCTGCCGAGCGTTTAGCTGGGTGGTCCCGGGTGGTACTAAGAACGAGTGATAAACATCAAACAAATCGCAGCTGCGACTGCCATTGCCTCGGGTCTTGGACTCGCCGGCATTGGAGCGGCGAGCATCGCGGAGGCTCAGCCAATGGCCCCGCTCCCGGACTATCACTGGTGCCCCGGCCAGTTCTATGACCCGGGCTGGGGCAACAACTGGGACTGGAACCGCTGTCACGATGACTTCTACGGCGACGGCGACCCCCACGACCGGGATCACTGGCACGGCCCCGGCGACTGGCGCCAGGATAACGACCGCGGCCCGGGTTGGGACCATGACCACCCGGGTGGCCCGGGTTGGGACCATGACCACCCGGGAGGCCCCGGATGGGACAACCATGGTGGCCCGGGATGGGACAACCACGGTCCGGGTGGCCCGGGTTGGAACGACCATCACTGAGTAGCAGCCGACTAGCTAAAACGCTGACCTGATGCAGGTCAGAGGCGTGGGGG
>NZ_JBAPMI010000151.1:0-2547 GCF_049278535.1 Mycobacterium sp.
AGCCGGATCCACCCTTCAGCCTTCGCAAAAACATGCGCTGCCGACCAAAGTGCGAAACAGGCTGGCCTCGGCCGCCGTCAATTTGGCGGATGTTCGGTGGATCCGGCCTGGGCCGTAGAGCCACCAGCTCCGGCCAGCTACGCTGCCGTCTGTACCCACCGATGGACCACTCTCACTAACCGTGGAGCAGTTGTCGGGGTCCGGCCAGTCGGTCTCGGTGTTCAAGATATAAGCGTGGTGATCACCCGTCGTCGTCAATCATTGCGGTGACTTGAATCTCGACCCGCATTGTTGGATTTGCGAGGGCTGCGACGCCGATGCACGTCCACAGCGGAGCGCGTTCACCCATACGGCGGCGAAACTGTTCCGCCATCGTGTCTAGGTGATCTTGTCCAATCGTGCCATCAGCGTTCGGCAGGTGGTAGGAGTGAACGCTGATGACGTGTTGCCACAATGCTCCCGCGGTCGCCAATGTCCGCTCAACATTGTCGAAGGCCTGAATCACTTCGTCTCGGACCGACTCCGGAAAACACCAGTCGTCATCCCAACCACCCTGGCCGGAGGTCTCGACCCGGTTGCCGTGCCGAACTGCCTGCGAATAGTGGAGATTCTGTCTTTGGCGATCACCATATCCGGGCGTGACGAAGAACGATGCGCTGTCCATGTATGCCATCTTCCGGGTGTGCTCCCGACGGAAGATGAGCGACCTTGAACAACGAAGCACCCCCGACGATGGACCGGGGGCGTTTTCATTTCGACTGACCTAGTGGTGATGATGACCGTGGCCATGCCCGAGGTCGTCGGGCTCGTCGGCGGGCTTCTCGACAATGGCCGTCTCGGTGGTGCTGAAGGTAAGCCGTCAACGAGTCATCGATGGGTCGAGTCCGAAGACCCTTACACCGGCTGATTTACCTTTGAGTGCCTGCGATCCCCGGTCGGTGAGGCCGAGGGGTCGAGAAACCAGGGCGTCGACAGTCTGGTGAGTGAGAAGGATCGCATCACCGGTTGTTTTGGTGAGCTGCTCGACGCGGGCCGCAACGTTGACGGTGTCGCCGATCAGGGTGAACTCGAGCTTGCCTCCCCCGCCGATCGTGCCGGCGATCACCACACCGGTATTGATCCCGATGCCGATCCGAAGCGCGCCGCCGAACCTTTCTGCGACCAGGCGGTGAATCACAACCGCAGCGCTCACCGCGGCGTCGGCATGATCGGCAAGCTCGTTGGGGGCTCCGAACACGGCCAGAGCGCCGTCGCCCAGGAACTTGTTGACGTGCCCACCGGCCTCGACGACGGCCGGCACCACGATTTCGAACAGGGCGTTGAGGCGAGCAACGGTGTCCTCGGCTGTATTCGCTTCGGCGAACGGCGTGAAGTCGCGGACGTCGACGAACATCACCGTCACCTCGCGGCGCTCACCGGTGAAGACGTCGTCGCCCTGCTCCAGCAACCGCGCGGCCAAAGCGGGGTCGACATAGGTGCCGAAGGCTGCCTGAAGTCGTTGCCGCTCAACCAAACCCGCCTGCATCCGGTTAAATGACGCCGCCAGCGCTCCGAGGTCATCATCTTGAACTGCCGGCACCCGTCGGCTGTAGTCGCCAGCCGCAACCCGTTCGGTCCCGGCGGCGAGGTCGCGAATCGGCCGCAGGGACGGCGAGAACCCGACGCCGACAGTGATGGGCACCGCGAAGCCAAACGCCAACGCGCACCCGATCACGACCCATAGGACGGGGACCTCGGCGGCCCGTTTGAACACGCCCGCCAGCATCGCGCCCGAGACGGCGAACGCGAGCGAGACCATGACCACGGACAGGTTCGACCAAGCGGCAAATGTCGGTCGTGAACGGGGCAGGGAGTCACCGATCTCCGTATCACCAGATAGCGCGATCCTGACCGGTCGCAATGCTCCTTCCACGACGCTATGCAGAGCGATCAGTTGGACGGCAATTCCGACGACGGTTCCCACAATCGCGTACTGGACGAGCCGCGACTCCGGCGCGCCGACAACGGCACCAACAACAACCAACAGCGTGGCGGCCAGAACAGCGTGGACAGCCACCAACCGGGAAACCGGCCGCCGAGCGTAGGCGTAGGTGTCCTTCAGGGCTGTCGCCCGATCCACCTCGTGCCCGGCTGCCCATTGCTGTGCAAGGCGGAACCGTCGATGTCCGGGAGGAAGGAACACGTAGGACATCGCCAGCACGGCGACACCCGTGACGACGGCCGCCTCCACGTACTGACCGGACCTCTCGAAAGCGACAACGGCAAATGACCCAAGCAGGTAGATCGGCAACACCACAGGAAACCCGATCGCACACAGTACCCACGAGTACCTCGGCCCGTACCGATCCCACGCCCACTGCCAGATGCGATCCATGCCGAAAACAAAACACCCCCGGCCTGGTTGACCGAGGGTGTTTCGTCCTAGTGCTTAGTGAGCGTGGCCGTGGTGGTGACCATGTCCGTGGTCATCGGCCTGCTCGGCGGGCTTCTCGACAATTGCCGTCTCGGTGGTCAGCAGCATGCGTGCCACCGACGCGGCGTTGAGCA
>NZ_JBAPMI010000152.1:0-19248 GCF_049278535.1 Mycobacterium sp.
CGTCGCGCGCGGCCTCATGCTGGATCACGCGGTCTATCGAGCCGGCGAACAACCCGAGCGCCGCGAACTCGCCGACGACCGCACCCAAGGCCATCACCACGACCACGGCCACCGTCGTCACTCCGCCCCCGGCAGCACCGCGGGTCGGCCCGGTCGCGATTGCCCGGGCTGTCGCGCCCACCAAAAGTGCGAATACCAAGGTGAACGGCGCCACGACCGGCGCCGACGTGTGCATCGCCGGCATGACAGCGAGGGTCGTCACCAACCAAGTCAATACGACATTGACCAGCACAACCACGCCGGCGACCGCATGTGTGGACCGCTCGTGACGTTCGTTGAGTTCAGCGCGGTCGCCGCCGCCCAGCCAGGTGAGCAAGGCCACTATCGACGAGCCCGGAGTCCGTGGTTCAGCAATCTGATGCGCGCACATCGGAGTCAGGTACCTCCAGAATTTGCCGGCCATAACGGCCACGGCCGTGGATATCGAACGAGTGGGTGGGTGTGAGGGGCGGTTCACATATGCAACCGAAGTGCCCCTATCGGATCGCGCCGGTGCGACGGCTGAATTCTCTCACAACTACCCAAGCGCAGACGTATAGCGCCGTGGGGCCGCGTCCGCTGCATATCTCGGTGTCCTCAACCGCTGCCAACGCGCCTGATCATTCGCGCCGTTGCCCGCTCGATGATCTCGCGCCTTGCCTCCGGAGTTCGTTTGCGCTTGGACCGGCGCAAAGCTGCAGCGATGGTGGTGCCCTGCTCATAGGCTGCGACAACACGCGGATCGACATAAGAGCGCCGCGCTACCGCAGGAGTATTACCCAATTGATCAGCTACCGCTCGCATCACGGCAGCTTCTTCTCGACGGCGAGCTGTCTTCGACTTCGGTTCGCGCGCGATGGCGAATGCTTCAGCAGCGAGCACGGTGCCGTGCCACGTCCGGATGTCTTTGACGCTGAATTCCTCGCCGACGAATTCACGGAAACGCGTGTTGATGTCGTCGGCATGAACTTCGGACCAGCCATCGGATGCGCGGTAAACAAGCAGCCGTGGGCTAGACGTATCGACGCGTAGGAGCGATCGCACCGCGCCGATCACCAACGGATCCTCGATCGAAATTGACCGGCGGACACCGCTTTTGGCCGGGTAGTCGAATTCCACACTGCCGCTTCGTAATCGAACGTGATCACGGTGCAGCGTGGACAACCCGTAACTTCCGTTCTCTTGGGCGTACTCCTCGCCACCGGCTCGGAAATATCCTTGGTCGATCAAATGCTGAGCCAGCGCCAACACGCGATCTCGTCCCAAACCGCGGCGACGCAAGTCGACGAGCAGGCCGAGCCGCCAGTCTGGCAGCTTTTTGGCCAGGCTCACCGTCCGGTCAAACTTCTCCTCGGATCTGTCCGCTTGCCAACGCTCGTGGTAGAGGTACTGGCGGCGACCCGCCACGTCGGTACCGACCGCCTGAATGTGGCCATTCGGGTGCGGGGAGATCCAGACGTCTTTCCACGCCGGGGGAATCACCAACGCATCGATGCGCGCCAACACATCAGCGTCGTCGACGCGCTCACGATCGTCGTCGACGAAGTAAAAGCCGCGGCCACTGCGGATGCGACGAAGCCCCGGACCGCCGACCGTACTCGTGCGCAGTCTCATTCGGATATCGCCCGGGTCGGGCCTCTGATCTGTGACGCGCGACGCACGCCGAAGATTCGCTGCGTATTCATCCGCATTCGTTTACCCAGCGGCGCTCCTCAGCTAACGCGGTTGCCCGCCCCGACTCACTCGACACGAACGGATCAGCCGCCGTCTCCGAACTCGACGTGAGACGGTGTTTAGTTATGCAGGGCTTCGAGTTCGTCAGCTACGAGACTTTTGGACGGCGCTTCTTCGAGGTGGCCGTAACCGAGGAACGCGTCGCTGCCGCGTTCGCCGCGATCGCCGGCAGCCAGTTCGATATGCCCCCGATGGCTCAGGGTCCGGGCAGGATCGCGAAAGTCAGCGCCAGCGTGACCATCAAGCAGCCGCAAGTCACACGTAACGTCGACGACAGCATCACCTTTGACATTCACATCCCGCTGCTGATCGATCTGCTCGTCGACCTGCGAATCGACAAGCAGCGCTTCACGGTCGACGGCGACATCGGACTGACCGCGACAGCGCGGGCTGCTGAGCCGCTGCTGCTGATTGTCGATGTCGCCAAACCACGCTCCTCGGACATCACGGTCCATGTGGCGTCGAAAAGTATCCGCGGCGAGCTCTTGCGGATCGTCGCCGGCGTCGACGGCGAGATCCGCCGTTTCATCGCGCAATACGTCAACGAAGAAATCGATGCGCCTGAATCCCAAGCGGCGCAAGTCATCGATGTGGCCGAACAACTGGATCAGACCTGGAAAGGAATCTGATCAACCGAGCCACGGTTTATCGCGTGGGCTTGCCAGGGTATGCACAGCCAGCGCGGCGGCGGGTTTGGCCTACGGGAGAGAGTGAGACGACATGGCACAAGTCGATGTCTCGACATCTTCGAAGCTCTCACCGGAATCCGCCTGGAAGCTGGCATCAGACCTGAGTCGTTTCGGCGACTGGATGACGATATTCGGCGGCTGGCGCAGTGACGTCCCAGAAGAGATCGAGAAAGGTACCTGTGTCTCATCGCTCATCAAGGTCAAGGGGTTTCGCAACGTCATTCACTGGACCGTCACGCAGTACGACGAGCCGAAAGCGATCGAACTATCCGGTCGCGGACGCGGCGGGATCAAAATCACGGTTGCCATGAAAGTCAGCGACGATCACCCGGGTTCGACCTTTCATCTCACGGCCAACCTCGGTGGTGGTCTGCTGAACGGGCCGCTGGGGCGACTGGTGGCACGGATGATTAGGGCCGACGTAAGCAAATCGGTCGGCAACTTGGCCGCTCTGGAGTAGTCAACGCCGCGGCTGCTTCCCGCGGTGGGTGCTGCTCCATTCCCTTTCGACGTCGCGGACTCGTCGCGCCTCCATGGTCAGCCAGGCCAACGCAGCGCCGGCAGCGAGCAACGTGACGATCGCGGCCCCGATCCCGACGTTGACCTGTCGCATGGCAAAGCTGGCGAGACAGACGACAAAGGCCACCACGGCCAGTCCGACAAGAACCAAACCGGGCGTCTTCGCCGTGTTCGTCATGGTTTCGCCGGCGAACGGCTGGGTGATCCGGTGATGGTCGACCGGATCGCTCGCGGTGTCTGCCATGAGTCTCTCCTCTGGTTTCACTCGAGTCCCGAGTGTTCTGTTGAACTACCCGGTTCACCCAGCGAGAAACCTGCTTGGCAATTGGCCGCCGGACGAGATGGTTTGTGTTTAGCGCCGGATGGCAACATGGACACGGTGACGTCGGTTGTGATCGTGGGCAGCGGATTTACCGGCTTCGAGTGCGCGCGGCGGCTGGCACGCCGATTACGCAAAACCGAGGTCGAGGTCACGATCATCTCGCCGGTCGACTACATGCTGTACACGCCGCTGCTTCCGGACGTGGCAGGCGGGGTGGTCGACGCGCGATTCGTGACGATTCCGCTCGCGGGCAGCCTCAACCGGGTGCGAAAGATTCGCGGGCGCGTTGAGAGCGTCGACCTTGTCCAACACCGACTGGAGTTCACCGACCTGGAACAGCGTTCTCGTTCGCTGTCGTGGGACCGGCTGGTACTGACGCCAGGATCGGTCACCCGGCTGTTCGACATCCCTGGATTAGCCCAGTACGCAAGGGGTTTGAAGTCTACGGCTGAGGCCCTGTATCTGCGCGACCACGTTCTGGAGCAGTTGGAGTTGTCGTGCCTGGAAGACGACGCCGAACTCGCGCGAGCCCGACGCACCATCGTGGTGGTGGGCGCATCATATTCCGGTACCGAGCTCGTCCTGCAGCTTCGCGCACTGACCGACGCCGCGGCCAAGCAGATGAATTTCGACCCGTCCGAGGTGAAGTTCGTCCTGCTGGACCTCGCCGAGCAGGTGATGCCCGAAGTCGGCGAAAAGTTGGGAGCCCGCGCGATGCGGGTCTTGCTCCGACGCGGGGTCGACGTCCGATTGGGCTTGACGCTCAACGAGGTTCACACCGACCACGTTGTGCTCAGTGACGAATCGCGGGTGGGCACCCACACCGTCGCGTGGGTCACCGGAGTAACCGCCGCACCGCTCATCGAGACGTTGGGTCTGCCCACTGAGAAGGGCCGGCTGAAAGTACAAACCGATTTTGCAGTGCCCGGACATCCCGACGTGTTCGCGGCCGGTGACGCCGCAGCGGTACCCGACGTGACTCAGCCGGGCAAAATCACACCTCCCACCGCCCAGCATGCGATCCGCCAGGGAAAAGTTCTGGGTAGCAACGTGGCCGCAAGCCTCGGCCACGGAAAGAATCGGGAATACAAGCATCACGACATGGGATTGGTCGTCGACCTTGGCCCGCATCAGGCGGTGGCAAACCCCCTGAAAGTCCGACTATCGGGGTTTCCGGCCAAGTTCGTCACCCGCGCGTACCACCTGTATGCAATACCGCGAGGGGTCAATCGTTGGGCCGTTGCGCTGGCGTACCTGACCGATGCGCTGTTCGCCCGGTCGATCGTGTCGCTGGGACTCGCAACGCAGAGCGACGCCGAATTCTCAACCAGCGAAGGTATTCCGCTACCGAAAACAGGTTGAGATCAACCAGCCGCCGCTATTGGCAGACACCGCCCAGCTGAAACGTTTCCCGACACGTTAGGTTTTCTCCCATGAAAATCGTCGTGGCCGCCTATGGCAGCCGAGGCGATGTCGAGCCGGCCATCGCTGTCGGTGCGGAGTTGCTGCGCCGCGGCCACGAAGTGCAGATGGCCGTGACGGTTCCCGCGGAGATGCGTGAGTACGTCGCGTCCGCGGGTCTTGTTTCTGTGCCCTACGGACGGGATTTGCAGGAACTGCTCGGCGACGAGGACTTCACCCACATGCTGCAGAATCCAATGAGCGCAATTCCGCAGGCAGTCGAATACGTCACCCAGGTTGTGGCGGAAAAGCACACGACGTTGGTGTCGTTGACGGAAAACGCGGACCTACTGGTGGCAGGTATGACGGAGCAGGTACCGGCAGCCAATGTTGCTGAATACCATCGTATTCCACTGGCAGCGCTGCATTTCTTCCCGTCGCAGATTCTGCAGGCCGGACCCGGCGTGACGACGGAGACCGATCGCGTTCAGCGTCAGGCACTCGGCTTACCGGCCGAATCCGAGGCCGCCGCACGACCGCTGGAAATCCAGGCCTACGAGGCGTTTTGCGTGCCCGCCCAGGCAGCCGAGTGCGCAGCCGAAGGTGATCGACGGCCGTTCGTTGGTGCGCTGACATTGCAGCTACCGGCTGACGCCGACGACGAGGTGCTCTCGTGGATTGCGGCTGGACCGCCGCCGGTGTACTTCGGATTCGGCAGCACGCCGGTCGCGGCGCCCGCCGACACGATCGCCGGGATTACGGAGGCGTGCAGACGCCAAGACGCTCGCGCGTTGATCTGCATGGGCTCCAATGGTTATGACGACATACCGAATACATCGAACGTCAAGGTCGTGCGCGAGGTGAGCCACGCAAGCGTGTTCCCCGCGTGTTGCGCCGTCGTTCACCACGGTGGAGCCGGCACCACCGCTGCCGGCCTGCGCGCGGGTATTCCGGCGTTAATCCTCTGGAACGGGCTCGATCAGCCGATGTGGGCGGCAGCCGTCGAACACCTCGAAGTCGGCTTCGGACGTCGCTTTTCGGAATCTACGGTGGACTCCCTGACCGCCGACCTGCGCCGGATCCTCGCTCCGCATTACGCCGCGCGGGCCCGCATGGTCGCAACTCACACAACCCCGCCTGCTGAAAGTATCTCCAGTACAGCAGATTTGCTCGAATCAACGGCCCGTCGCGGCCTCGACGGATAACCGGCTCAGCCGGAAGCGCCGCGCCGCACCTGCCGCACCTGCCGCTTGTCGATGGCGTCAATCGTCAGCACCCGGCTGCGAATCCGCCACTGCGCGTCGAGTAGTTGATACTCGTCGTCGTATCGCAGATGCCACGTCACATCGCGGACCTGCTCCGCATGCTCGATCCAGTGATGCGCGACGCAGGCGATGCGCCCACTGGCGGTTCCCGGCAGGGGACCGACGTCATACACCTCGCCGACAATCGCGTGCTGAGTGCGGATTGTGGAGGCGACAGCGGCCACCGCATCCCTGATGGCGGCGCGACCTCGGTGCTGGCGGGCCGGCTCCAAGTCCCTCGGCGGGTCGGGGAGTGTCAGCATTGCGTCGTCAGTGAAAAGATCTGCGACAGCGTCGAATTGCCGGTCATCGACACCTGCGGCGTAGCGATGCACCAGATCTGCAAGGGCTGCCCGGTCGGGCGCGCTGAGCGTCACGTCGACAGGGAAAGTCGTTGGGCGCAGGCCGACAACTCGTCTTTGGCCTGCTCGAGGTCGCTGATCGGCGGCATGGCCAGCACCAACCGCCCCGCGCCTTGGGCGACCAGTCGCTCAGCGCGTTCGCGATCGACTTTGGTGACCGAGTGGCCGAGCGATACTTCGATGTCCGCGGGGTCACGCCCGGCAGCGGTCGCCTCGTCGCGCATCAGCACAAGCAGGGCCTCCAGCTGCGCACCGGTCACACCCAACGGCTGAAAGCCGTCGCCGAACCGGCCGGCCCGCCGAGCAGCCGCCTTGCTGTGCCCGCCGATGTGGACCGGAAGATGCTGCCCGGCAATTGGTTTCGGACTGCAGACGACGTTGTCAAACTCGAAGAACTCGCCGCGGTGGGTGACACCGCCCGGCCGCTGATCCCACAGCGCCCGCAGTACTGCTATCTGCTCGTCAGCACGTCGACCGCGACTTTCGAATTCAGTGCCGCACGCCTCGATCTCTTCTCGTAGCCAGCCCACGCCGACGCACAAGCGCAGCCTCCCGGCGGACAACGCATCGACGGTCGCCGCCCGTTTGGCCAGCACCACCGGATGATGGTTGGGCAGCACCAGAACCCCGGTGGCCAGCCCGAGCCGGTCGGTCTGGCCGGCCAAAAACGACAACAGGTCAAGGGGATCGGGGACCGGGCAGTCGGACGCCAATTCCACGCGGCCCGAAGGGTCGTAGGGATATACGCTGTCATAGGTAGTCGCCAGGACGGTGTGTTCAACGGCAACGATAGATTCGAAGCCGCATGCTTCGACATGCCGGGCGAACCCCGTCATCCACAGCGGGTCGGCCGTGACTCCGGCAGCGACCGGGGCGACCACGGCGAATTTCAGGTTGTTCATGGCAAATCGAAGCTAACAGGTGGTTTCGGTCGGGCTGACGGCCGTCTGTGCCCGCATGGCCTCGGACAGCGCGATCGCCCGGCGATCGCTGAACACCTCTTCGAGCAGTACCGGTCGGCCGTCGGGGCCGCTCAGCGGAACCCGCCAGTTGGGGTATTCGTCGGTGGTGCCCGGCTGGTTCTGCGTACGCTGATCTCCAACCGCGTCGGTCAGCGCCAGCCCGAGCAGCCGCGACGGCGTCCGGCCCAGGTACTGGTGCAGCGCAAGCACGGTCTGCTCGACGTCGGCGTGCTTGGTCAGCAGGCCGACCCGACGCAACTCCGCCAGCCAGGCCGCCCGCTCGGCTTCCGCCGCCGCAAGCTCCTGCTCGACCGGCCGGGTCAGCAAGCCCAGCGAATCCCGAAGGCGCACATGTTCGTTGGCCAGATAGCCGGCGGTCGGCGGCAGATCGTGAGTGGTCACTGACGATAGGCAATATTCACGCCACCGTTCGGCCGGCAGCGGGCCGCCGTTGCCGTCGCGATCGAGCTCGAACCACAGAATCGACGTGCCCAGCACGCCGCGCCCGCGCAGATAGTCGCGGACCCACGGCTCGACAGTGCCCAAATCCTCGCCGACCACCAGCGCCATGGCGCGGTAGGCCTCGAGCGCGACAATGCCGATCATCGCCTCGTGGTCATAGCGAACATAGGTGCCCGCGGTGGGCGCCTGGCCCTGCGGAATCCACCACAGCCGGAACAAACCGATGATGTGGTCGATGCGCACCCCCCCGGCGTGCCGCAGCACGCTGCGGATCAAGGCGCGGAACGGCTGATATTCCTGCTCCTCGAGGCGGTCGGGGCGCCAGGGCGGTTGCGACCAGTCCTGGCCCAACTGGTTGAACTCATCGGGCGGCGCACCGGCCGATACCCCAAGGGCCAAGGCGTCCTGCAACGCCCAAGCGTCGGCTCCGTTCGGGTGCACGCCGACGGCGAGATCGTGGACGATCCCCAGCGGCATTCCCGCCGAGACGGCTTGCGACTGCGCGGTCGCAAGCTGCTCGTCGAGCTGCCATTGCAACCAGCGATGGAAATCCACGACCGACTGATGCCCGGCGACGAAATCGGCGACGCCGTCGGCACCAGGATGACGAAGCGACTCGGGCCACTCATGCCAGTCACCGCCGTACTCCTCGGCCAGCGCGCACCAGGTGGCAAAGTCGTCGAGCGCGGCACCCTCCCGAGCGCAAAATGCCGCGTACGCCAGCTCGCGGCCAGCGGTCCGCGGAACCTCGAAGACCCGCGCCAAGGCCGCCCGCTTGGCCGACCATGCCGTGTCACGGTCGATCGCGTCCAGCGACGCGGCGTGTTTCTGGACGCCGTCGCGCAGCCGCCGTACCCGCCCCCGCTTGCGCAGCTGCGCGAATTCCGGGATTGCTTCCACCCGCAGATACAGCGGGTTGACGAAGCGGCGCGACGTCGGCAGGTACGGCGATGGCTCCATGGGTGCGGTGGGGGCGGCCGCGTGCAACGGATTGACCAGGACATACCCGGCGCCGTGCAACGAGGCGGACCATACCGCCAGGTCCACGAGATCGGTGAGGTCGCCGACACCCCAGGACTGACGCGACCGCACGCTATATAACTGGGTAGCCAGCCCCCAGATGCGACGCGCTCCCAGCCGCTCGGGCAGCCCGAGCCAGCCCGGCGTCACGATCAGCGCTGCGCTGGCCTCGTCCCCCTCTGAGCGCACATGCACCCGGTGGTAGCCAAGTGGCAGATCGTCAGGCAGCGCGAAGCTGGCTTCGCCGATCCAGCGTCCGTCCAGCTCGAACGGCCCATTGAAGTTGTCGACCTGGCGTATTCCGGTGCGGACGGTGCCATCCTCGAGCTGCAACCACACCTCGGCCGGCTGACCGTGGGTCACGTGCACCCAAAATGTGGTGCGCACGCCAGGCCGCCCGAGAATGGTCGGCGGCAGCGCGCGCGACCAGTACCCGCGCTCATGATCGGCCTGCGCCGCACGACGTTCCGCCTCATCAGCAGCGGCGATGCCGAAGGCCGCCAAGACAGCCACCACCGTGCTCTCGGGGACAGCGATCCGGCGTCCACTCCAGTCTTCGTAGTCGGTAGCGATGCCGAATCGACCGGCGAGTTCGGTCAACGAGGGCGCCATTTGACTCATACCGCCATCTTGCTTGTCGAGATGACTCAGATGCGACCCGAGTGTTCACCTCAACGTCGCTTTTCCGGCGGGCTGAGTTTGCTCGGAGCCGTACGATGCGCAGTGAAGATTTTCTTCGAATCTCCCCTTTACCAATGGCAGGTGACAGCACTGTGGTCCAAACCACAAACGGCGTGGACGTGAACATCGCCCGCGCTCAACCGTTCGCGTGGCGAGGTCACGCGGGGTGCCCTACCGTTATCCCTGTGAATCGTGGGACTACACAGCATGCAGGCGTATCGTGCGCTCGGGGTGTGATCAAAAATGGCCGGTGAGCAGCGGGGTTCGGGTTACGGCCTCGGACTCTCCACCAGGACCCAGGTAACGGGTTACCAGTTCCTGGCCCGCCGTACCGCTATGGCCTTGACTCGCTGGCGGGTCCGGATGGAGATCGAGCCAGGTCGGCGTCAGACGCTGGCCGTGGTCGCGTCGATCTCCGCCGCTCTGGTGATTTGCCTGGGCGCATTGCTGTACTCGTTCATCAGTCCGTCCGGTCAGCTGAACGACACACCGATCATCGCCGACCGCGACTCCGGAGCGCTCTACGTCCGAGTCGGCGACAAGTTGTACCCCGCGCTGAACCTCGCATCGGCCCGGCTGATCGCCGGACGCGCCGACAACCCGCACAAGGTGCGCGGCAGCCAGATCGCCCAGCAACCGCACGGGCCGCTGGTGGGCATCCCCGGCGCGCCGTCGGAGTTCGCACCGACCACCCCGGCCACCTCGTCCTGGCTGGTGTGCGACTCGGTGGCTTCGACTGCGGGGGTGGGCGCGCCCTCACCGGTGACGGTCACCGTCATCGACGGCGCACCGGATCTCTCGGGTCGCCGCCACGTGTTGAACGGGTCGGACGCGGTGGTGCTGCACTACGAGAAAGACACCTACGTGATCCGGCAAGGGCGGCGGTCGCGCATCGACTCGATGAACCGGGCGGTGTTGCTGCCACTGGGCCTGACCCCGGAAAACGTCACCCAGGCGCGGCCGATGAGCCGTGCACTATATGACGCCTTGCCGGTCGGCCCCGAGCTGTCGGTGCCCAAGGTGCCGGACGCCGGCAAGCCGGCCGCATTCGCCAGCGCACCCGGGCCGGTGGGGACCGTGATCGTGACGCCGCAAATCAGTGGGCCGCAACAGTATTCAGTGGTGCTGACCGACGGTGTGCAGACAGTCAACTCGGTGGTCGCCCAGATCCTGCAGAACGCCGGAACGCCGGCAGGCAACTCGCCGGTGGTGGTGGCACCCGCGTCCCTGGCGAAGATGCCGGTCGTCAACGGGATGGACCTGTCGGCCTATCCCGACGGCCCGCTCAGCCCGGTGGACATCAAGGAAAACCCGGCGACGTGCTGGTGGTGGCAGAAAACCGCCGGCGAAGAGCGTGCGCGGGTTCAGGTGATCACCGGGCCGACCATCCCGGTGAGCAGCGGCGCCGCCAATCAGGTTGTGTCGCTGGTGAAGGCGGATGCGTCCGGCCGCGAAGCCGATCGCGTCTACTTCGGCCCTGAATACGGCAACTGGGTCGTCGTCACCGGGAATGACCCCGGCTCGAGCACATCCGAATCACTCTGGTGGCTCTCGAGTTCCGGTGTGCGCTTCGGCGTGGACAATTCGCGCGATGCCCGCTCGGCACTGGGTTTGACGTCCCAGCCGAGTCCGGCACCGTGGGTTGCCTTGCGGCTGTTGGCACCTGGCCCGGCGCTATCCCGCGCCGATGCGTTGGTGCGTCATGACACTCTTCCGACCGATATGAACCCCGCAGAGTTAGTGGTACCCAAGTGAAGCAAGGTTTCGCACGTCCGACGCCCGAGCGGGCACCCGCCGTCCGGCCGGAGAACATCGTCCTCCCGACACCACTGAGTGTTCCGCCGCCAGAAGGCAAGCCGTGGTGGTTGATCGTGGTCGGCGTGCTGGTGGTCGGCCTGCTCGTCGGCATGGTCGCCATGACGGTCGCCAACGGTTCGCGGATGTTCCTGGGCGCGGGCTCGATCTTCCCGATCTTCATGATCGGCGGGGTCGCGATGATGATGTTCGGTGGCCGCTTCGGTGGCCAGCAGCAGATGAGCCGGCCGAAGCTGGACGCGATGCGGGCCCAGTTCATGCTGATGCTCGACATGCTGCGCGAGACCGCCAACGAGTCGGCCGATAGCATGGACGCCAACTACCGGTGGTTCCACCCGGAGCCCACGACGTTGCCCGCCGCGGTCGGATCGGCCCGGATGTGGGAGCGCAAGCCGGACGGCAAGGACCTCAACTTCGGTGTCGCCCGAATCGGCGTCGGTATGACCCGGCCCGAGGTGACCTGGGGTGAGCCGCAGAACATGCCGACCGATATCGAGCTGGAGCCGGTAACCGGTAAGGCATTGCAGGAATTCGGCCGCTACCAGAGCGTCGTCTACAACCTGCCGAAGATGGTGTCGCTGCTCGTCGAGCCGTGGTACGCGCTGGTCGGCAATCGCGAGCAGACGATGGGCCTGATGCGGGCGATCGTCTGCCAGCTGGCCTTCTCACACGGCCCTGACCATCTCCAGATGATCGTCGTCACTTCCGACATGGCTAAGTGGGACTGGGTCAAGTGGCTGCCGCACTTCGGTGACCCGCGCCGTCGCGACGCCGCCGGCAGCATCCGGATGGTGTACGGGTCGGTGCGTGAGTTCGCCGCCGATCAGGCCGAATTATTCGCCGGCCGTGGATCTTTCACGCCTCGCCACGCAAGCTCGTCGGCGGAGACACCGACACCTCACCACGTGATCATCGCCGACATCGACGACCCGCAATGGGAGTACGTCATCAGCGTCGACGGCGTTGACGGCGTGACGTTCTTCGACCTGACCGGCTCTGCATTGTGGACCGGCAATCCGGAGCGCGTGCTCAAGTTCACCGACGACATCGGGGTGATCGAAGCGCTGCCCCGCGACCGCGACACCTGGATGGTGATCGACGACAACAAGTGGTTCTTCGCCCTCGCCGACGATGTGACCGAGTCCGAGGCCGAGCAGTTTGCGCAGCGGGTGGCCCGCTGGCGACTGGCCGAGGCCTACGAGGAGATCGGTCAGCGGGTGGCCCAGATCGGTGCCCGGGACATCTTGTCCTACTACGGGATTGAAGATCCGTCTGAGATCGACTTCGAGGCGCTGTGGAGTAGTCGCCGCGACGCCCTGACGAGTCGGTCCCGGCTGCGGATCCCGTTCGGAAACCGTTCCGACAACGGCGAACTGCTGTTCCTCGACATGAAATCCCTCGACGAGGGCGGCGACGGCCCGCACGGGGTCATGTCGGGAACCACCGGTTCGGGTAAGTCGACGCTGGTGCGCACGGTCCTCGAGTCACTGATGCTCGCGCATCCGCCAGACGAGTTGCAGTTCGTGCTCGCTGACCTCAAGGGTGGGTCCGCGGTCAAGCCGTTCGGCGGCGTGCCGCACGTTTCGCGCATCATCACCGACCTGGAAGAAGACCAGGCGCTGATGGAGCGGTTCCTGGACTCGCTGTGGGGTGAGATCGCCCGTCGAAAGGCGTTCTGCGACAACGCCGGTGTCGACGACGCCAAGGAATACAACGAGATGCGCTCCAGGATGCGCGCACGCGGTCAGGACATCCCGCCGCTGCCCATGCTCGTGGTGGTCATCGACGAGTTCTACGAGTGGTTCCGCATCATGCCGACCGCCGTCGATGTGCTGGACTCCATCGGCCGACAGGGTCGCGCCTACTGGATCCACCTGATGATGGCCTCGCAGACCATCGAGAGCCGGGCCGAAAAGCTCATGGAGAACATGGGTTATCGGTTGGTGCTGAAAGCGCGTACCGCCGGTGCGGCGCAAGCCGCCGGTGTTCCCAACGCCGTCAACCTGCCCGCGCAGGCCGGTCTTGGCTACTTCCGAAAGAGCCTCGAAGAGATCGTCCGCTTCCAGGCCGAGTTCCTGTGGCGCGATTACCGTCGTGGCGTCTCGCTCGACGACGATGGGCCATCGATGCTGACCCATTCCGTCGATTACATTCGGCCGCAACTGTTTACGACCGGCTTCACGCCAATCGAGGTCAGCGTGACCGGACCGGACGACTTCGCCGCCCTGACCAACGGCGAGAGCCACGACGAAGCCTTCGGCGGTAACGGGGCCGGCGCGCCCGAGGAAGAAGAGGAAGAAGAGG
Source organism: Mycobacterium sp. (assembly GCF_049278535.1). Classification (GTDB taxonomy): domain Bacteria; phylum Actinomycetota; class Actinomycetes; order Mycobacteriales; family Mycobacteriaceae; genus Mycobacterium. Next base: position 13,615 of record NZ_JBAPMI010000152.1, read on the forward strand.
AAGCGATCAGGACGCCGAAGGTCGGCACGGTGATCATCGATCAGCTTCGCCGCATCGACTTCGAGCCGTACCGATTGTGGCAGCCGCCGCTGGACAGACCGGTGGCGATCGAGGAGCTGGTCAACCGCTTCCTGGAGCGACCGTGGCAGGAGCGGTACGGCACGTCGCTGGATTTGGTGTTCCCGGTCGGGATCATCGACCGGCCGTTCAAGCACGACCAGCCGCCGTGGACGGTGGACACCTCCGGGCCTGGTGCCAACGTGTTGATCCTGGGTGCCGGTGGGTCGGGTAAGACCACCGCGTTGCAGACGCTGATCGCCTCGGCCGCGCTGACCCACACGCCGGAGCAGGTGCAGTTCTATGTCCTGGCGTACAGCAGCACCGCGCTGACGACGGTGGCCGGGCTGCCGCACGTCGGTGAGGTCGTCGGCCCCACCGACCCGTACGGTGTTCGCCGCACGGTGGCCGAGCTGCTCGCGCTGCTCCGTGAGCGCAAGCACACCTTCCTCGAGTACGACGTTCCGTCGATGGAGGTCTTCCGGCGGCGCAAGTTCCTCGGTGAGGCCGGCCGCGTCCCCAACGACGGCTTCGGCGACATCTTCCTGGTGATCGACAACTACCGGGCCCTCGCCGAAGAGAACGAGGTGCTCATCGAGCAGGTGAACCAGATCATCAACCAGGGCCCGTCGTTCGGTATTCACGTGGTGGTCACGGCCGACCGCGAGTCCGAGCTGCGGCCGCCGGTGCGCAGCGGGTTCGGATCCCGGATCGAGCTGCGTCTGGCTGCGGTCGAGGACGCCAAGCTGGTGCGCTCGCGATTCGCCAAGGATGTTCCGGTCAAGCCGGGTCGCGGCATGGTCGCCGTGAACTACGTTCGGCTGGACAGCGATCCGCAATCGGGTCTGCACACGCTGGTTGCCAGGCCGGCACTGAGCGACACGCCGGCCAATGTATTCGCGTCCGACAGCGTTGCGGCAGCCGTAAGCCAGGTGGCGGCTGGCCACGCACCGCCGGTACGCAGGCTTCCCGCGAAGTTCGGCCTGGAGCAGGTGCGGGCGCTGGCACAGGCAGATCGGCGCCAGAACGTCGGCGTCGGTGGAATTGCGTGGGCCATCAACGAATTGGATCTGCAGCCGGTGTACCTCAACTTCGCCGAGAACGCGCACCTGATGGTGACGGGTCGACGCGAATGTGGCCGGACCACGACGCTGGCGACCATCATGTCCGAGATCGGGCGGGTGTACGAGCCGGGAGCCAGCATCGCGCCACCGACGTCACGGCCGTCCGCACAGGTATGGCTGGTCGACCCGCGTCGTCAATTGCTGACCACCCTGGGCACTGACTACGTCGAGAAGTTCGCCTACAACCTCGACGGCGTCGCCGCGATGATGGACGAACTGGGCGGCGTGCTGGCCCGTCGTGAACCGCCGCCGGGGCTGTCGGCTGAAGAGCTGCTGTCGCGCGCGTGGTGGAGCGGTCCGGAGATCTTCTTGATCGTCGACGACATTCAGCAGCTGCCGCCGGGCTTCGACTCACCGCTGCACAAGGCCGCGCCGTGGGTGACCCGGGCAGCCGATGTCGGCTTGCACGTGATCGTCACCCGGACGTTCGGTGGATGGTCTTCGGCGGGCAGCGACCCGATGCTGCGGGCGCTGGCTCAGGCCAACGCGCCGCTGCTGGTGATGGACGCCGATCCCGACGAGGGCTTCATCCGCGGCAAGATGAAGGGTGGACCGCTGCCCCGCGGCCGAGGCTTGCTGATGGCCGAGGACACCGGGGTGTTCATTCAGGTGGCCGCCACGGATCTGCGTCGGTAGCCCGATCTCTCAAAGGTCCCCCGCTCATCTGGGCGGGGGACCTTTGCGTTGCCGAGAGTCGGACACTTCATAGCTCGCGCATAGCGTCGGCATGTCAGCAGCCCATGTTTCCTAGTTACCGTCTCTAACTAGTGACAGGTGGGGCGTTGTTGTAAGGGGAGTGCCGGATGTCGTTCGTAAGCGCACAGCCAGCCGAGTTGACCGCGGCTGCGGAAAATCTCCAGGGCATTGGATCGTCCATGGCGGCGCAGAATGCGGCCGCAGCGGTTTCGACCACCGGCGTCGTCCCCGCCGCCGCCGACGAGGTATCGGCGCTGACGGCCGCCCAATTCGCCACCCACGCGCAGATGTATCAGGCCGTCAGCGCCCAGGCTGTCGCGATCCACGAAATGTTCGTCAACACTCTGGGCGTCAGCGCCGGTTCCTACACGGCCACCGAGGCCGCCAACGCGCTCGCGGCCGGCTGAGGCGGATTCCGATGCTGGACTTTGGAGCCTTACCGCCGGAGATCAACTCCGGACGGATGTACGCCGGCGCAGGACCTGGCTCGTTGCTAGCCGCGGCGACAGACTGGCAATCGCTGGCAGAGGAGCTGAACTCCGTTGCGGCAAGCTATGGTTCGATCTTGTCGACCCTGACCAGTGGACCGTGGACGGGTCCCAGCTCCATCACGATGGCCGCAGCCGCCGCGCCGTTTGTGACGTGGCTGAGCGCCACCGGCGAGCAGGCACAGCAGGCAGCCGCACAAGCCACCGCGGCAGTGGGCGCATACGAAACCGCCTTCGCCGCAACAGTTCCGCCGCCACTGATCGTTGCCAACCGGAGCTTGCTCGCGACACTCATCGCGACGAATGTCCTCGGGCAGAACACGCCCGCGATCGCGGCCACCGAGGCGCTCTACGCGGAGATGTGGGCTCAGGACGCCGCCGCCATGTACGGCTACGCCGGCACCTCGTCGACGGCGTCACAAATGACCCCATTCACCACACCGCCGCAGACCACCAACCCCAGCGGGCTGGCCGGCCAAGTCGCCGCCGCCGCCCAATCCGCCGGCACCTCCAGTGGGACCGATGTCGAGACGATCATGTCGTCGGGTCCACAACTCATCTCCGGCACGCCGCAGGCCCTGCAAAGCCTCTCGGCGCCGCAGACGCTGAGCAGCCTGGCATCCACGGCGACCGGCTCGTCGGGTTCGTCGGGTTCGACGTCGGCATTGTCGATGCTGAACCAACTCAGCATGCCGATGCGGATGGCGATGATGCCGATGAGCATGTTGTCCAAGCTCTTCACGACGGGCAGCAATGCCACCGCCGCGCGGGCGGTCAGTACCGCGGCCAACGAGTTGGGCGCGGCCCAGTCAGCCGGAATCGGTTCGGGCACTGGCGCATTGACCTTGACAGGCATCGGCACCGGCATGCCGGCCGTCTCCGCAGGCATGGGCCAAGCCACGTCGGTCGGCGCGTTGTCGGCACCAGCCGCTTGGACCGCCGAGGCTCCGGCGGCCAGCGCTGCCGCGGCCACACCGTTCGGCGGTGCCGGCGCGGTCCCGGCAGTCCAAGCGGGCGCGCACGCAGGCATGCCGCCGATGATGCCGATCACCACGATGGGTGGGCGCCAGGCCGCCCCGGCGCCCACCCGCTTCGAACTCCGTTCCACCGTTATCCCGTTCACACCGGCGGCCGGTTAGTCGAATCAACGTTCGCCAAATGGCGCGCACCCCAACATTTGATGAACAGCGGTTGCCGACGGGTGAACACTGCTTGTAGAGCAATGAATACTCGGCGTCGCCGTCGCAGATGGCCCGTGCGGCCATCTAGTCTTGCAGCCAGCGACTGTTCAGCGATGAGCATCGGGACTCAATGTTGTTGATGCTGAGGGTTACCGAGGAAGAAAGCGCGTTCGTCTGTGACCAGATACCGCATTCGGCATGTCGAGGTCGGTCGGGCGATAGACGACCGGCGCGCGGTGATCGCTGACCAGTCAAGGACAACGCTGCCCGTCGCCCATTGGCGGTTTGGGTGGGCCACGCAATTCTGTCTTGCTCACGGAGGGGTTTAGTGCTGGATTTCGGGCTGTTGCCGCCGGAGATCAACTCCGGACGGATGTACTCGGGTCCCGGACCGGGGCCAATGTTGGCCGCCGCGGAGGCCTGGGACGGGCTGGCCGCAGATTTGGGCTTCGCTTCGGCGGGTTACGGTTCCACGCTCACCGAGCTCACGAGTGGCAACTGGATAGGTCCGACATCGGTGGCCATGATGGCCGCGGTCACGCCGTATGTGAGCTGGCTCAGCAGCACCTCCGCCCAGGCGGAGGACACCGCCAATCAAGCCCGCGCGGCCGTCTCCGCATACGAAGCCGCGTTTGCGATGACGGTGCCGCCGCCAGAGATCGCGGCCAACCGCGCATTGTTGATGGCCCTGATCGCAACGAACTTCTTCGGTCAGAACACCCCGGCGATCATGGCCACCGAAGCCCTCTACCTGGAGATGTGGGCTCAGGACGCCGCCGCCATGTACGGCTACGCGGGCGCCTCCGCGGTTGCCTCACAGGTCACCCCGTTCGCCGCACCGCCGCAGACGGCCACCGACGACGGCACGAGCACCCAGGCCAATGCGGTGGCTCAAGCCGCCGCCGCGCCGGCGGGCCAAGCCGCGACGGTGGTCCAGAACGCCGTCGCGGCGGCGCCGACCACGACGACGCAGACCACCGCGACGACCGCGCTACCCGCGGCGACCACATCGGGTACCGGTGCGACCGGGGGCGCGACAGTCCCACCAACTACGTTTTTCCCCTGGCTCGAGCAGTTGATTTACAACACCTACAGCAATTACCCCTCCGGCGGCTGGCTCGGCCTGGGCCTGACGAACGCCAACATCACGACGGTGCTGAAGCAGACACTCCAGGCCTACTTCGGGTTGGGGATGGGCCAGTTTGGGGCCTCGATCGGGCAACAGACGACGTTCGGTCTTGGAGCCACGGCCGGTTCGGGCGGCGCCTGGTATCCGACGCCGCAATTCGCCGGACTCGCTCTGGGCCACGGCGGCATGCCGGTATCGGCCGGTATCGGCCAGGCAAGCACGCTCGGCCGGATGTCGGTGCCTCCAGGTTGGCCGGGGGCCACGCCCGCGGCGATGGAGGAGGCCCAACTGGCGAGCGCCTTCCGTCCTATCGGGGCGCCAACTTCGAACGCGATGCTCAACGGTATGCCGATGGCCAACGCCGCCTCGGGCCGGCGCGGCGCCGGCTACGTCGTCAAGTATGGGTTCCGGCACGCGGTGATGCCGCGGCCGCCCATAGGCGGCTAGCGCTCTCCAACGAAATTGCCTGTGGCACAGACCACTCCAATGATCAGCGACTACCGGCGGGCACTGCGCAGACGAGGCCGGTCCGGCCCGTGTGTTACCGCAGAAGGAAGAAAAGTAGAACTCGTGATGAACAGCAGATATCGAGGGATGAACACTCATCATCCGGTCGTGAACAGTTGGCTCGGCGCGGGCGTTATACCTGCGTGACCGTTTAATCTTTTACCGACGACCTTGCTCAAGGTCGAAGACTCTCACGGTTATTGAGGAGGAAACCGGATGTCGTTCGTAACCACGCAGCCGGAAGCATTGTCGGCAGCGGCCGCCAGCCTGCAGGGGATCGGGTCGGCTGTGAACGCTCAGAACGCCGCCGCTGCGGCCCCGACCACGGGAGTGGTTCCCGCTGCCGCCGACGAGGTCTCGGCGCTCACCGCGGCACAGTTCGTCGCTCACGCTCAGCTGTACCAAGCGGTCAGCGCGCAGGCCGCGGCGATCCACGAAGCATTCGTCAACAC
>NZ_JBAPMI010000153.1:0-22665 GCF_049278535.1 Mycobacterium sp.
TTGATGTTCAGGGCAACTCGGTTCGGGTTACCAGCCGTGGACTGTTTTCCGCGGACCCGGCGCGGCTGACTGCCCGTGGCCGCGACGGCCGGCTGCGCTGGTGGGCCGGCCCGTGGCCGGTCGACGAGCGGTGGTGGGATCCGGATCGCGCGACGGGCCGCACAGCCCGTGTGCAGGTACTCCTGGAAGGCGAGCTGACATCCGATCCCGGTACCGCGCTGTTGCTGTGTTACCGCCAGCGGCGGTGGTACCTGGAGGGAATCTACGAGTAGCGCCGGTCAGGCCAGCCGAGCGGCGAACGGCCCCACCCGATCGACGAACCGGCCGAAGAACACCGCTGGGTCGACGCCAATGCCGATCAGCGCGTTGGGCTTTCGACCCCAGCGTCCTGACCAGTCGGTGACCGTCATGCCCCGGGTCAGCGTGCCGGCCAGCTCAACGTCCACCGTGGCTTGCCGGGTGTCGACGAGACCCGGGTCCAGCGCGACCGCTGCAGCCAGCGGGTCGTGCAGATGCGCCAGATAGCCGTGCCCGAGCCGGTGGTAGGACTCCAGGTAGAAGCGGGTCGCATCCTCGATCACCCGAATCAGCGCATTGGGCGATGACGACCGGGTGCCCGGCTCGTCGTCGACGCTCAGCTTGGCGGTAGTCGCGTTCGCCGCGGCTGCCAGCCGGACCAGGATGTCCGGTGTGAGCGCGATATGCCGGGTCACGTCCAGCCCGCACAAGATCGGAAGGCGTTGCGGGTCAACGTCTTCTGTCGACATCGGCGACCAGGCGGCCAAGACCTCGGCGGCCGCTTCGGGATCCACCGCAATATTCCACTCCGCCACCGCATTGGTGTTGCCGCGGTAGTCGTACACGCCGCCCATGATCACCAACCTGCGCAACAGCGTCGGCAGCGCCGGTTCTTTGCGCACTGCCAGCGCCAGGTTGGTCAGCGGCCCGGTGACCAGTCCGATCAGCTCTCCCGGATGCTCATGGGCGGCACGGACCCAAGCCGACGCTGCGTCATCGCCGCAGAGCCGACGATCGGTGGGCGGCAGCTCGGCGTAACCCAGACCTCGTGGTCCATGGACGGCGCTGTCGCCGAGAGGGGCGGGGGAGTTCAATGGCTGGTCGGCGCCTTTGGACACCGGGACACCATCGACACGGCACAGGTCGAGCAGGCCGAGGTTGTTCTCGCAGACTTGTTGCACCCCAACATTTCCGCCGGTTGAGGCGACACCGACCAGTTCGGTCTCCGGACTGGCGAGCAGATAAATCAGCGCGATGGCATCGTCGACGCCGGTGTCGACGTCGGCGAAGACTTGTGCGGCGGCCACCAGGGAGACGATACCTGCCGTCGGCTACTCGACCTGGTCGGCGAAGTCCTCGGTAACGATCGGTAGGCCCACCAGCATCAGGACGTGGTAGGCCGGGGTCCCCGGTGGCGCAATCAAACCAAGATCGCTGCCGTGCTGCCGCGAGCGCTCCAGTGCTTCTGACAAGACCCGCAGCCCGGACGATCCCAGGTGTGTGACCGATGACAGATCGACGCTCAACGGGAAAGTGCCTGAACGACTTTGGCGGGAGATCTGCGTCCCCAACGACGGACCGGTCGCGTTGTCGACATCGCCGGCGATCACCAGCCGACCATCGTCGGCGATCTCCGCTGAGAACTCGGGTGCGCTGGCCTGTTCGGCGACGGGCCCCACCTCGGGGTCGGCGACGATGCGGACCGGCCGGGTCAGCCGGTGCGCAATCGACGCGGTGGTGCCGCTGTCGCTGCCCACCACGCGGCTTTCGGTGGCCAACGCGTCCGCGAGCATCAACCCTCGGCCGCGCATCCCCGGGTCCACCGACGGGGTCTTCCACTGGCCACGGTCGGTCACGGCGGCGTGCACCATGCCGTCGTCGTCCAGCGTTGCGTGGACGTCGATGCCGTCCGCGGGTAGCGAGCGATATCCGTGCTCGAATGAGTTCTCGACGAACTCACAGATGATCTGCACGATGATCAGGACGTCCATGTCGTCGGCGCCGATGTCGGACAGCCAGGCCCGCAGCGCGGCGCGAACCTCTCGCGCTGCGCCGACGTCCGCGTCGACGGTCAGGTTCAGCGGCGGTGGCGGGGTACGCCGCTGCACGGCGAGCAGCGTCACGTCGTCGCTGTAGCCGGTGGTGCGCAGCATCAGCTCCAATGTCTGCGAGCACAACCGCTCCACGGGACGCGTCGAGGTTTCGATCGGGAACGCCGAGCCGTCAACGACCCGCACCGCTACGTCGGCGAACTCGGTGGTGCTTGCGGCAAGCGGACGTCCGGGGCGCTCGATGATGCCGTCGCTGTACAGCAGCACGGCGTCACCGACATCCACGTTGTCGGTGGCGGTGGGGAAGCCGAGCCCACTGCCCAGCGGACCGGCGCCGGTCGGCTCGAGGAATCGTGCGGCCCCGCCGGTGATCAGCAGCGGAGGAGGGTGTCCGGCGGTGCAGTATTCGAAGGCCCCGGTGTGGGTATCGAGGCGGCCGATGCACAGCGTTGCCGCCTTCGATCCCGGCACCGACTTGCTGAATTCGTCTACCGCCGTGAGGCTTTCGGCGATATCTTTGCCGGCCAACAGCTGTAGCCGGATCGCGGTCCGTAGTTGGGCCATCACAGCCGCCGCTTCGACGCCGTGGCCGACGACATCGCCGATGACGAGGAAGGCCGCGCCGCCGTCGCCGGGCATGGCCTCGAACCAGTCGCCCCCGGCGCCGGTGTCCTGCGTGGCAACCAGATATTCGGCAGCGATGTCTGCGCCGGGCAACACCGGTACCGACGGCGAAAGCAGCGCTCGCTGAACCAGAATCGCGAGGTCTCGCACCTGCGTATAACGCTGCGACAGCTCCGCGGCGCGAGCCTCAGCGGCCCTGCGCTCATGCATCTGAGCGGTCCCGTCGGTCAGCGTCACCTGGGTGCCTTCGATCGTCCCGTCCGGGCCCATGCGGGGACTGACCACGATGTCGCCGAATATCTCCCGCATGGTTCCAGATCCGTCGAAGTCGAATTGGAAACGCCAGCCCCGTCCCTGCTGGATCTCGCCGGTGCGAAACACCCGGTTGAGGATGTCGATCAGGTTCTGACCCTCGAATTCGGGGAACAATTCCTGCGCCGGAACCCCGAGTCGTACTGCCGGAAACGCGGCGCGTACCGCCGCGTTTGCGGCCACGTAGCGATGCTCCGGACCTGCGAACGCGACGATGAAACTCGGGAGACTGTCAAATGCCCGTCGGACCAGGCCGGCTTCACCGATCGTGTTGTCCAATTCCGTGTCATCCCCCACGGTTTTCAGGGTAACCCGATCGAAATTGGCGGATGTGGCTATTACCAGTGCACGCCGGGTACCAGACGGACGGCCCACTTGACCGGACCGGGCACCCGAAGACGGGCAACACCAGCACGGACAGGCCGCTTCGGCTGGCGCGACGACTGTTGTTCCACAACACCTTTTGACTCAGCTGGAGCGGCCGGAGCGGTTTCACCGCGTGCGGCCGCCGAATCCGGATAGCCGAGATAGAGCTGGTGCAGGATCCGTCGTGACAGCTTGGGCGTGAAGTAGTGACCGGCGTCGGAAAGGGTGCCCAACGGGGTGTCGATCCGCAACGGCTTGTCGATCAGCCCGCGCACCACCATCGCGGCCGCATGTTCGGCGGAGATCGGGGGAACGGGGTTGAGCCGCCGAGACGGCTTGATCATCGGGGTGGCTACCAGCGGCATGTGGACGTTGGTGAACGTGATGTGGTCCGAAAGTGTCTCGGTGGAAACCACTTCGGAGAACGCGTCGAGCGCGGCCTTGGTGGGCAGATACGAGCTGTACTTGGGGCTGCGGGCCTGCACGCCGGCACTGGACACGTTGACCACGTGACCGAAACGGCGCTCACGCCAATGCGGCAGCAGTGCCAGCACCATGCGCACCGCTCCGAAATAGTTGACGGCCATCACTCGCTCGTAATCATGCAGCCGGTCGGTCTGGTTCACGACGGACCGACGAATCGACCGGCCGGCGTTGTTCACCAGGTAGTCGACGTGATCGAAGCGGCCCAGAATGTCCTTGACGGTGTGTTCCACCGACGCGGAGTCGGTGACATCGCAGGTGAAGGCGTACGCCTGTCCGCCGTTAGCGCGAATCTCGGCAACCAGGTCGTCGAGCGCATCTCCGTTGCGGGCCAGTGCGAAGACCGTTGCCCCCCGTTCGGCGACCGCGATGGCCGATGCCCGGCCGATGCCGCTGGAGGCTCCGGTGATGATTACGTGCCGACCGACCAGCGGTCCGTCTGGGTCGTCACGACGAGCCCGGTCTGGGTCCAGGTGCTCGGCCCAGTAACGCCACAGCGCGGGTGCGTAGCTGCTGAACTCGGGCACTGCAATGCCTGTGCCGCGCAAAGCTTTCTGCGTCTGATCAGAGATGAATGTGGGGGCGAGGTCGACGACGTCGAGGACCTCGCCGGGGATACCGAGTTGAGTGGCGACCATGTTGCGCCAAACCCTGGGCCGGCCACGCACTTTGAGTACCGGTGCCGCCACCGACCGGGGGAGCGAGCCGCGCAGCGGCGGCAGGCCTGCAGCGGCGGCGATCCCGCGGTAGATGCCGCGCAGCCCAATGGTTTTCGGTGCGGTCAGGTGGAAGGTCTGGCTATCGCGACCGTCGGCGTGCAGCAATGCCACGATGGCATCGGCGACGTAGTCGACTGGGACGATGTTGGTGCGCCCGGTGTCGGGCAACATGATCGGCGTCAGCCGGGGCAGCACGGCCAGCTTCGCCAGCGTGCCGAAAAAGTAGTACGGCCCGTCGATCTTGTCCATCTCACCGGTGCGCGAATCGCCCACCACGACCGCGGGCCGGTAGATCCGGTACCGCAGGCCCGCTGTCGAGCGCACCAGCATCTCCGCCTCGAACTTCGTCTGGTGATAAGGCGTCGGGAGCTGCTGGCCGATGTCGAAATCGTCTTCGGTGAATTCGCCGTGGAAATCGCCGGCGACCGCGATCGACGAGACGTGGTGCAGCGTCGCGTCGAGCTGTCTGGCTAGCTCGATGACGGCACGGGTGCCGTCCACGTTGGCTGCGCGCTGCTCGGGTTCGGCGGCGGTGATGTCGTAGATCGCCGCGCAATGCAACACATGATCAACGTCGCCGAGCGCGGCGACGGAGGAGTCGCTCAACCCCAGGCTCGGCTCGGTCAGCTCGCCGACCAGCGGTTTTGCCCGCTCGCCCCAGTGGCCGGCCAGCCGTTCGAAGCGGCCCAGCGATGAGCGGCGAACCAGGATCCATACCTCGGCGTCCGGTCGGGCGTCTAGCAGACGGGACACCACACGGCGCCCAATAAACCCGGTACCGCCGGTAACGACATAACGCATGAGACACATGGTGCGCTCGGCTGGCCCGCACGTCAACGCAGTGTGACGCGTTCGTGCAAACCGCTCAGCTGTTCGCTTCTTGACGAGCTCGGGTCAAGAGCGCATTATTCACCACATGATGACTTCATCAAGCGATGAATTCTTCTGACTCGACGCGAAGGACTTTCGGTGACCGGATATTTAGCCGCTCTGGCGATCGTGCTCCTGCTTGGCACGGTGATAACACGAGTGCTGCTGTTGCGACGGGCCGGGACGCGGGCGATGCACTTCGGAAATCTCGACAAGACAGACTTCTTGATCCCACCCGTGGCGGGGTTCTACTTCTACACGATCTTTGCTGCTGCGTTCCATTGGCCGTTGGTCAGCACGCGGATGTTCTTCTACTCCAACGTCATAGCCTGGATCGGCGTCGGATTGTGCTTCATGGGTCTGCTGGTGTTGTTCGCAAGCCTGGTGTCGTTCGGCAGGAGTTTTAGGGTCGGCATCGACGTCGACCAACCCGACAAGCTGGTAACCACAGGCATTTTCGCCGTAAGTCGCAATCCGATTTATGTTGGGTTCGCGCTGGTGTTGGTCGGTCAGTTCCTGGTGTTTCCCAACTGGGTGCCGTTGGTGTACCTCGCCGCTGGGTTCCTACTGTTCCACCGGCAAGTGTTGCGCGAGGAAAGCTTTATGCGGCAGCACTATTCCCAGGAATACGCGGAGTATTGCCGACGGGTCAGACGGTATCTGTGAGCCGCGGCGAGAGTCAGCGCGACGTCACTGAGGAGTCCTTCTCTTCTGGGTCGTCCCACAGCAGCAACTGACGAACCGCGGTGCGAGAGCCGTAGGGCTGCAACATCTGACTGGCAGGCCGTGGCCGCACACGTTGTGGCCACCAGAACCAGCGACCCAGCATCGCGGCGATGGATGGCGTCATGAACGACCGCACGATCAACGTGTCGAAGAGCAGGCCGAGGCCGATGGTGGTACCGATCTGGCCGAGCACCTGCAAACCGCTGAACACAAAGCCGCACATGGTAATTGCGAACACCAGACCGGCAGCGGTCACCACCGACCCGGAGCCGGCCATCGCGCGGATGATGCCGGTTTTGAGCCCCGCATGGATTTCTTCTTTGAATCGGGAGATCAGTAGCAGGTTGTAGTCGGACCCCACGGCAAGCAGCAGGATGACGGCCAGGGCCAGGACGACCCAATACAACTCGATGCCAAGCAGGTACTGCCAGACCAGCACCGAGAGCCCGAACGAGGCGCCCAACGACAGCGCCACCGTACCGACGATCACGATCGCGGCGACCAGGCTTCGGGTGATCAGCATCATGATCAACAAGATCAGGCTCAGCGAGGCGATGGTGACGATCAGCAGGTCGTAATTCTCCATGTCGCCAATGTCTTTGAAGGTCGCCGCGGTACCGCCGAGATAGAAGCTGGCGCCCGCCAGCGGAGTGTTCTTCACCGCCTCATGCGCGGCGAGCTTGATCGGTTCGACGTGGGAGATGGCGGCGGGCTCTGCCGGATCGCCTTCGTGCGTGATGATCATGCGAGCCGCTTTGCCGTCGGGTGACATGAACAATTTCAGGCCGCGCTTGAAGTCGGGGTTGGTGAAGACCTCCGGTGGCAAGTAGAACAGGTCATCGTTCTTGGCCTTGTCGAATGCCTGTCCCAGCGCCGCGGGATTGTCGTTCGCGGTGGCCGACTGGTTGGCGATCCCGGCATTGGTGGCGAAGTTCTTCAGCACCAGTTCCTGGTTGACTTCTTGACTGGCGATCTGCTGGGGAATCAGCCCGACCAGTTGCGGCTGGATGGCATCGAGTTTGTCCAGGCTTGTGGTCAGGTCTTCGAATTTCTCGGTCAGCTGGTCGATGCTGTCCAGTGCCTCAAAGGTATTGCGCAAGGCGAAGCACACCGGGATGTCATAGCAATGCTTTTCCCAGTAGAAATAGCTGTGGATCGGCCGGAAGAAGTCGTCGAAGTTCGCCAGCTTGTCTCGCACTTCGGTAATGACCGCCAGGGTTTCGTGGAATTTTTGGGTCTCGTCGTGGGTGGCAGAGGCAAGTTGCTGCTGCAGCGCATATTGCTGCTGCAGAATACCGATGGTTTTGCTCAACTCATCGGACTGTCTTAACAAGTCGCGTGCGCGGTCCATTTGGTACTTGAGGTTCTGAACCTGGCCGATGCTTTGCTGGCTGATCTGAAACGCGATCGAGCTGTGGTCCAGCGGGGCGCCCAGCGGCCGGGTGATGGTCTGCACCTGGGCAATACCGGGAATGTGCACCACCCCCTTGGCCACCTTGTCCAAGACGAGCATGTCGGCTGGATTGCGTAGGTCGTGGTCAGCCTCGATCATCAGCAGCTCGGGCTCCAACCGCGCCCGGGAGAAATGCCGCTCGGCAGCGGTGTATCCGACGTTGGCCGCGGCGGTGGTTGGGATGTAGGGCCGGGTGTCGTAACTGGTCTTGTAGCCGGGCAAGGCAAGCAGGCCGATGAGGGCAACGCAAACCGAGACCACCAGAATCGGTGCGGGCCAACGGACGATCGCGGTGCCGATTCGGCGCCAGCCGCGGGTCTGCAACACCCGCTTGGGATCGAAGAGGCCAAAATGACTGGCAATCGTCAGCACGGCCGGCCCAAGGGTGAGCGAGGCCAACAGCGCGATAAGGATCCCGATCGCAGCGGGCAGGCCCAGACTTTGGAAGTAGGGCAGCCGGGTGAAACTGAGGCACGCAACCGCGCTGGCGACTGTCAGGCCAGAGCCGAGCACGACGTGGGATGTGCCGCGATACATGGTGTAGAAGGCGTCTTCTCGCTCTTCGCCGGCTGCGCGCGCTTCGTGATATCGGCCGACGAAAAATATTGCGTAGTCCGTTCCGGCAGCGATCACCAGCAGTGTCAGCAGATTGGTCGCATACGTCGACAGCCCCAGAACCCCCGCATTGCCAAGGAACGCAACGAATCCCCGCGCTGCGGCCATCTCGATCAGGACGGTGACAAGGACCAGGAGTGTGGTGGAAATCGACCGATAGACGAAGAACAGCATCACGGCGATCACACCGATGGTGATCGCGGTGACTTTGTTGGATCCTTTACTGCCTTCGGTGAATTGGTCGGCGATCAGCGGCGCGGCGCCGGTGAGGTACGCCTTGACGCCGTTCGGCGGCTGCATGTGGTCGATGGTGCTGCGGACGGCGTCGACGGACTCGTTGGACAACGCCTCGCCCTGGCTTCCGTTTAGAAATAGTTGGACGTAGGCGGCCTTGCCGTCGCTGCTCTGGGATCCCGCCGCCGTCAGCGTGTCTCCCCAGAAGTCCTGGATGTGCTGAACGTGTTTTTTGTCCTGCTCCAGTTTGTGCACCATCGCGTCATAAAACTTGTGGGCGTCAGCGCCGAGTGGTTTGTCGCCTTCCAGAACGATCATCGCTGAACTGTCGGTGTCGAACTCGTGGAACACCTTGCCGATGTGTTTGAACGCCTGATACGACGGCGCTTCGGGGGAGCTGAGGCCGACGTTGTGCACCCGTCCGACCTCTTCAAGCTGCGGCACAAGGATATTCGGCACCGCGGCTAACGCCACCCAGAACAACAGGATGGGCACCGCTAACCGGTGAATAGTGTGCGCAACACCGGGACGGGGACTGCTGTGATTGGTCATCCGGACTTGTCCAAGCAGAAGGTGTAGGCGCTCACTTCGTTGACGGTCCTTTCGTCTTTGACAACGCCGTTGACGGTGATGCGGCAGCCCAGTGTGTTGCCGTTGCCTTGCGCAACCACGTTGGCGATGACCGCAGGATCGGTGGTCGTGATCGTGTAGGACCACGGCAACGGGGCGTTGTCGACTCGTTGCGGCGCGGCGTGGACGTCCTGGTAGTTGATCGTCGCCGTCGACCCTGGGGAGCCGAACACCTCGTAGATGACTTGCTTGGGGTTGAACGGGACGATCTGGTTGGACATCCCACCGCCGTTCGCGGCGTTCTTATTCGAGCCGAAGGCGTCGTGCAGCTTGAACACGGCGAATCCCGCCAGCGCCACCACCACGACAGCGACCAGGACCATCCACCGCCGTTTGATCAGGCCGGTCAACGAAATCCCTTTCACCCGTTGGCCTTTCGGTGACGCGTGAGGCTCGGAATGATCACTTCGTCGACCAGAGCTTCCACGGTGCGCTCGGTCGGTGGGCGGTTGTGCATGATCGATCGGAAGATCAGATAGCCGGGCAACAGGTCCCAGAGTTCGTCGCTGATCGCGGCGGCGTCGATCTCACCGCGCAGCACCGCGTCGCGCAGGATGTCCTGGATCAGTGCTTTCCGTTGATCCAGGAACTGATGTTGCATCGCATCTTGGAGTGGGGGGTGTCGCGCCACCTCGACGAGCACGGCGCGGATGGTGCCGGCCTGCTCGTGCGTCTGCCGGCTGATCCCGTATCCCAATTGCAGAAGATCGCCGCGCAGCGTGCCGGTCTGCGGGTGAACCGCGATCTGGCGGACGCCCTCGATGAAGGCGGCCAGCACCAGTTCGGCCTTCGACGGCCAGCGCCGGTACACGGTGGCCTTGCTGGCTCGGGCCGCAGCCGCGACGGCGTCCAGCGTCAAGCGGTCGTAGCCGTGCTCCTGCAACAGCTGCAACGTCACCGCGAGCAACTCGGTTTCCCGTGGCGACCAAGGGGACGGCTCCGTGCCGCGCTGGACGGTCTTGGTCACAGCGTTTTACCCTAGGCCCGCAGGGGCAGTACTGTCCAGTACCGTACCGCTAGGCCCCGCGCGCTTCGGTCAGTAGCTGAAGTCGCGAATGCCGTCCCAGTCGACCAACGTCCAGCCTGTCGACGGGCTGCCGGTGATGACCACGCGGCCGAGGTTGGGCAGCCGATGGGTCGTCGCCAGGCTGTCCTTCGGGTTCTTCACGTTCATCAGCGTCCAGTACATGATCGACTCGGCGTGCCCGAACGCCACCGGCTTGCTGTTTCCGCTGTCGTAGATCTTCTGGACAGCGGCAGTGAACTGATCGTTGAACTCGACACCGCTGATCGAGCCCGGGACGGCATCCTTGGTGTCGCCGTTGAGCCAGTCGGCCGGCGCGAGCAGATATGTCAGGTCAGCCCTCTTGGTCGGCGTGTTGTTGTAACGGCCCGCGTCGATTTCGCGCAGCCCGGGCAGGATCTCGACGCTCTTGCCGAGCGCGTGGGCCAGCGGTGCCGCGGTCTGCTGGGTGCGAACCATGTTCGAGGCGTAGATGCCGTCGAAGTTGTTACGGGAGAGTTGGTGGGCGAGTTGCTCGGCCTGGCCCTGGCCCTCCTCGGTGAGGCTCGGTCCAGGGATGTCGGTGTTGATGACGTGTTGGGCGTTGCTCTGCGACTCGCCATGCCGGATGAAGGTCAAGGTGATGCTGCGTACGTGCGGCGATCCCGAACATGCGCCGACGGCGATGACGGCGGCGAGTGCGGCGGCAGCCTTCCAGATGACGGTGCGGGTGCGGTTGCGCATGTGGATAGCCTGCCTTGCCGAGGGCATCGACGTGATGCGTTTGCCAGGGTTGGGTCCAGAAATCGGGCCCGCGGGCGCACTACGCCCACCACATCGGTGAGTGATGGAATGGCGTGGAACGGACAAGCCGCCCCATGTAATCCGATCCAGTGAAAACCTGACCGAAGAGGAGACCCGAATGGCGATCGACCCGAATGCCGTCGGTGCGACGACCGAACCCATGTTGTTCGAGTGGACCGACCGCGACACCTTGCTCTACGCGCTCGGTGTGGGCGCCGGACTCGAAGATTTGTCATTCACCACCGAAAACAGCCATGACATCGACCAGCAGGTGCTGCCCACGTACGCGGTGATCTGCTGCCCGGCGTTCGGCGCGGCGGGCAAGGTCGGATCGTTCAATTGGGCCATGCTTCTGCACGGTTCGCAGGGCATCCGGCTGCACGCACCGCTGCCGGCCGCCGGCAAGCTGTCGGTGGTCACCGAGGTGACCGACATCCAGGACAAGGGCGAGGGCAAGAACGCGATCATCATGTTGCGCGGCCGCGGCAGCGATCCCGACACGGGCACACTGATCGCCGAGACGCTCACCACGCTGGTGATCCGCGGGGAGGGTGGCTTCGGAGGACAGCCCGGTGAGCGCCCGGTCGCACCCGAAATCCCGGACCGCGAGCCCGACGCCCGCGTCGCTCTGCCGACCCGTGAAGACCAGCCGCTGATCTACCGGCTTTCCGGCGACCGGAATCCGCTGCACAGCGACCCATGGTTCGCCAAGGAGCTGGCCGGCTTCCCCAAGCCGATCATGCACGGCCTGTGCACCTACGGGTTCTCCGGCCGCGCGCTGATCGCCGAACTCGGCAACGGCGACGCCAGCGCCATCACGGCGATCGATGCGCGGTTCACCAAACCGGTATTTCCCGGCGAGACGCTGACGACGCTGATCTGGCGCACCGAGCCCGGCAAAGCGGTGTTCCGCACCGAGGCTTCCGGCGCGCACGGCAGCGATGCGCGGCTGGTGCTCGAGGATGGCGCGGTGGAGTACACCGAGGTTTAACGGGGCCGTCTACGTGGCAGCCTGCGTCATGACATTCAAACTCACCTATAGCGACGGGCAATCCACGGACTACGACGACAGCACCAAGTGGGAAGTCGACAACGGGGTCGTCAAGTTGGGCCGCGACGAGGGCGACTGGACAGTCTTCGTCTCCCCGAGCCATTGGGCGACGCTGGAACTGGAAACCGGCGAAGACAAGGGCAACGGCGACGACAACAAGGACAAGGAGAAGGACGACAAAAAGAAGGACGACAAGAAGTCAGACGACGACGACAAAGACAAAGACAAAGACAAAGACAGCTGACGCCGCTCCGCGACTATGAATGCCGCCCCTAACGCCCCGATCATTACCCGGCAGGTAATCGTGGCGATGATGTAGCGCGGCTAGCATCGGGCGATGACGACCCTGGCCCGCAGCTCTCGGGCAGCACCCGCAGTCGGCCAGCTACTGCGCGAATGGCGCGAGCGGCGCCGAATAAGCCAGCTCGATTTATCGATTCAAGCCGAGATCTCAGCTCGCCATCTCAGTTTCGTGGAGACCGGCCGCTCGCAACCGACCCCGGGAATGATCCTGCGGCTCAGCGAGCAACTCGACGTGCCACTGCGTGAGCGGAACGCGTTGCTACTGGCCGGTGGTTACGCGCCCGCCTATCCCGAGCACTCGCTCGACGAGCCGGAGATGACAAGGTTGCGGGCTGCCTTGCGTCAGATCCTCAGCGGTCACGAGCCGTACCCCGCGCTGGTCGTCAATCGGTGGTGGGAAATACTCGACGGCAACTCCGCCATCGCGTTGCTCACCGACGGATGCGACCCCGCACTGCTGACGCCGCCAGTGAACGCGTTGCGGGTCTCACTGCATCCGGACGGCATGGCAGCGCGGATCGCGAATCTGCCCGAGTGGCGCGCGCATATCCTCGAACGCCTGCACCGTCAAGCTCAGACCACGCGAGACCCGAGGCTGACCGAGTTGCTCACGGAGTTGTCGGGTTATCCGGGCGGGGAGGCCGAGCGCCCCGCGCTCACCGACGTCGCGGTTCCGTTGCGGTTGCAGCACCGCGGGAAAGAGTTGGCATTCTTCAGCATGACCGCGGTCGTCGGCGCGCCGTTGGACGTTACGGTCGCCGAAGTGGCGATCGAATCCTTCTATCCGGCCGATGCGGATACCGCTGACGCCCTGCACGCCCTGGGAAAGTGAGCCGATGACCGACGCTGCCGCAACCGAAATGATCCACGGGCTGGTTCCGCTGGCCGTGACGCTGGGCATCACCGCAGACATGGCGGGCCCCGAAGAGGTTGTGCTGAGCCTGGATTGGGCGCCCAACTTGACGACCGGCGGCAACGTGCTGCACGGCGGAATCGTGATGGCACTGGCGGACACGTCCGGCGCAGTGTGCGCATTCCTGAATCTCCCGGAGGGCGCAAGCGGCACCACCACCATCGAATCCAAGACCAATTTCTTTGCCGCGACTCGTTCCGGCACGGTCAAGGCGCACAGCCGCCCGCTGCACGTCGGGCGGCGCGTCATCGCCGTCGAAACGGAGATCCGTGCCGAAGACGGCAGAATTGCCGCCAAAACCATTCAGTCGCAGGCGGTCCTGTAATCAGTGCGGAAGCTGGCGCGCGAGCTGCTCGATGAATTCCCGCACCCTGTCCGGGTCGTCCAGCGCGTAGCGGGCGGCGGTGGCGCGGTCCCCGTCGTCGCTGTGACGCACCAGGATTGCGATGCCGTCATCGTCTACCGCGTCGAAGGCATCCTCGTCGGTGATGTCGTCGCCGAGGTAGATCGGCACCAGCGAGCCTGCTCCTTCATTGTCACGGATGTAGTCGAGCACCCAACGCAGCGTTCTTCCCTTGTCCCAGTCGATATTTGGGCGTAGCTCGATGACTTCACGGCCCGTCGTGACGCGAAGGGCAGTTCGCTGCCCGGCGCTTCGCACCGCCGCGGTCACCTCGCCGACCCGGTCACGGGCGGCGTTGCGGTAGTGCACCGCAACGCCGAATCGCTTGTGCTCCACGACCACACCCGGAATGTGACCGATCTGGTCGCCCAGTGCGGCGGCCGCTTCCGCCAACACCGGGATACTCGCGGCCGCCTCCGGGTTCTGGTGGTGCGCGCCGTCGGGTCCGGTCAGCTCAAAGCCGTGGCTGCCCGCGTACCAGATGCCGGGTAGGCCGATCCGATCTCGCACGTCGGCCAGGTCGCGTCCGCTCAGAATCGCCACCGGACACGCAGTGTGCAGCGACGTCAACGCGTCGGCAGCCCCGTCGACCAGCTGGGCGGCGTCGGGGTTCTCGACGATCTGGGACAGTGTCCCGTCGAAGTCGAAGAAAACCGCGGGGTGTCGATCTGCCACCAGGCTCAGGGCTCCCAGCCCATCGGGCAGTTCGGACATTCGCCGATCGCCGGTGCGGACACCGATCTCGTTCAGATCCCGGAGCACGGCATCGGCGCCGCGGCTACGCAGTTGATCGCCGGGCCCGGTCGGGTCGATCCCGATCACCAGGGCGAATCCACCGGCCCGAGCCGCCGTCACACCGTTCTCGGTCGAGGTGACGACGGCGCACCGGCCCGGCCGCACCGCGAGCCGGTCGGCCGTCTCGATCAGCGCGGCGGCACCGGAGCTCTCGACGCTCAGACGGGCGTCGCGCAGTCGCGTCGCGAGGGCGTCGGCTGGGTCGTCCAGCTCGAGTAGCACCGCGTCGAGGCGGCGCGGGTCGATGATGACCGACATTCGCCGCCCTGCCTTCCCGGCCCCGCCGTCGCGGCGCCGGTAGTCAGGTTAGTCGGTGATCGTCAGACCGATTTCTTGTCGAACAGCAGGATCGAGTCCTGGCTGAGCATGTCCAGGCGCGCCACGGCGATCTTGATCCCGTCGGCGAGTTCGTCGATGTCGGTTCCGGCGTCGTAGTCGGCGGTGATCCCGAACACCAGGTCATCTGCGTAGCTCAGGACCGCGACGCCGGTGCGTAGCTGCAGTGCGATCGGCGGGATCGGCAGTAGGCGGGCCACCTTGCTGTCCATCATCTCCAGCTGGCGGCATGGCCCCGGGACATTGGTGGCCAGCGTCACGATGCCGCGCTGGGGCAGCCTGGTGAGCAATCGAATTGCCCACGAGGACAACATGAACGGGATATAACTGGTCGCCGACACCGCCATACTGCCGGCCTGCCGCTGCCCGCCATGCTTGGCCCGGGTCAGCCGGCTGTGCACCGTGCGCAATTGCTGGATCGGGTCGGCCTGCTCGACCGGCAGATAGGGCAGCATGACTGAAAGTCGATTGCCCGGCGTGTCGAGCGCGTCGGCCGCGCGCACCGATACCGGCACCAGCGTCCGCAGCGAGTCGGGCCGGAGCTCTTCGCCGCGGCGCAACAGGACACAGCGAAAACCCTCGGTGATCGCCGCGAGCGCGACGTCGTTGACGGTCACGTCGAACTTGCGGCAGACCTGTTCCACGTCGGCGAGCGGAACCCGCACCGCACGATAACGGCGCATCGCCGTGACCGGCCCCACCAGCGACGATCCGCCCATCGGCCGCAACAAGCCGGCGGCGATTTCGGCCGCGCCGCTCACCGTGCGCGCGGCCATCTCGGTAAAGCCGGTGGCTGTTCGCCAGAGGTTGTCCAGCTGAGTGTTGCGCGGCGTGGGGTCCGGTACCGGCTTCAGGTGCTTGCGTGCGCGTGGCCGCTTGGCGACGACGGGACGTGCGAACGCATCTCCGTCGATGTCGTCGCACAGTCGGGTGAGGATGCGGGTCGCCGAGATTCCGTCGGCCATGCAGTGGTGGATCTTCATCAGGATCGCCCAGCGATTGCCCTTCAGGCCCTCGATCACCGAGCATTCCCAGAGCGGGCGATCCCGGTCCAGCCGGCGCTCCATTACGTCGGCGACAACGCGAAACAGCTCGGTGTCATCGCCGGGCCGCGGAACTGCGAGTCGGCGCACGTGCCGGCTGAGGTCGAATGCCGGATCGTCGACCCACGTTGGCGCACCGACATCGAAGGGCTGGGTGCGCAGCAGCTGCATGCACCGCGGTATTGCCCGGATCCGTTCCCCCAGAACATCTTTGAACTCACCGTAGTCGGGTGTGGCGCCCTCGATGATCGCGACTCCGCCGATCGCCAAACTGACGTTGCGGTCCGAGTCCTCCGCCATGAGGAAACCCGCATCGAGCGCATTGAGTTGCTCCACGACTCATCACCGCCGTTTCACTGCTGGGGAGTACGTTCCGAGTATTGACGGTGACCAGCGGTCAGTGGTGGCTGCGAGATTAATTCATGTAAACAACTGACGTCGATTGTGTGGCAACGCAGTTCACCGGATTCGACACGTGCAGAAGACCAGCCCCCGGCTGAGAATCTCTGAGCGTTTTCTCACGACCCGCCAAGGGTGTTCCCGCGCAGAACATTTCAGTGTTATGGGTTGGTCGTCGGCGTGGAGAACCAGCGGCCACGCTCGAGATTGTGAGCCACGCGGGTCATCACGCGGGCGAATATCGGCGGCAGTACCACGTGATGGCGCACCAGCGATTGGGCAGGCGGAAGCCGCGTCATCGCGCAGTGCGCGTAAGGCGGCAGACGGCGTCGGCGATCTCCTCGGGGCAATCTTCTTGCACGAAGTGTTTGCCCGGCAGCAGTAAAGCGTCATCGAGCCCGGCTGCAAGTTGTGCTTGTACGCCGTAGCGCCGCCAGCTCAGCATGCGATCGCGCACGCCCCACACCACCTGCGCCGGATACCGCCTGTCGCGCAACGCCGCCAGGTAGAGGTGCTGTTTGTCGGCGGTCGCCTCGAAGCCTCGCATGATCTGCAGAAAGGCGCGGCCGCCGTCGTTGCCGAGCAACAGCGGTACATAGCAAGCGATTTCGCCGGTCGGCACCCGTCGAGTCACGCCCACGGCTTGCATCAATCCTACGAACATGCCCGGTAGCCTTACGCATTTCAGCCACGCCTCACCCACGACCGGATGTGCGAACGGCTCCATCACCCATGGCCGGTGGAAGGATTCGACGGCGATAGTCGTGTTGAGGATCGTCAGGGACCGAACGCGATCCGGCTGGGCGGCGGCCACCTCGAGCCCGATCGGACCGCCGATGTCGTGAACAACCAAGTGAAAGCGATCCAGCCCCAGCGCGTCGATCGCCGATTCGAGCCAGCGGCCCAGACCGGTCCAGGTGTAGTCGGCGTCCGTGGGCCGCTCGGCGAAACCGAGCCCGGGAAGATCGACCGCGACGCCGCGCAATCCCCGGGCCGCCAGCGCGGGCACCACCTTGCGGTAGAGGTACGCCGAGGCGGGCACCCCGTGCACGCATACCACCGCCTCGCCGTCGGGCGGGCCCGCATCGAGCACGAACGAGCCGATGCCGGCGGCGGTGAAGGCTCGGCCCGATGCTCGGTACCGCTCCAGCAGCGGCGACATCAAGCAGTGGCCAGCTTGAGGAGTTCGTCCACCGACCACTGATCGTCGGCGTGCTCGCCGTACTTACGCGCAATCACCGCGCCGTCCGGGGCGATCAGGAAATCGGCCGGCATCCCCAGGTGATTCTCGGTGGGGCCCAGCATCCCGGCGACTGACCGCGCCTGTCGCACGCCCCGCCCGACGGCACGCAGCACGTCCCGGCTGAGCAGCCCGCGGATCGAGTTGTGCACGCCGAACTCGTCGTACAGCTTGCGATCGGGGTCGGCCACCACAGCGAAGGGCAGCTCGGCCAGGTAGCGGCGAAGCCGATCGGCGGAGGAATGAAAAACCACCACCTCGGTGACTCCGGTCTTGGTGATTTCGTCGTGCCGAGCTGCCACCTCGTGCATGTGCAGGTTGCAGATCGGGCAGCCGGCGAACCGCCGGAACTGAAGGTGCACGAGTCCGTCGACGGAGGGAAGCGCAACACCGCCGCCCTCGACCGTTGTCAGCGTCCGTGCCTTGATTGTGTCGCCCGCGTTCAGCACAGCGCCTCCATTTATTGAGTCGATCAACTCCATACCTGGATCTGGAGTATTGAGTAGACTCACTTCAAATGTCAAGCACCGCCGAAGCCAGCCCACGCCGCCCCGGACGCCCCGCGCAGTTCGATCGTGACACCGCGCTGTCCGCGCTGCTCTGGTTGTTGTGGAGCAAGGGCTACGACGCTGCCACCCAGGAGGAAATGCTCGCCGTAACCGGGCTGTCCTCCTCGACGCTGTATCGATCGTTCGGGACCAAGGCCGACATCCTCGAAGCCGCACTGGCGCGTTATCTGGCCTGGGCCGACGAAATGTTCGCCCCGCTGGAACAGGGCGGGCGGGGCGTGGCAGACGTGAACGCATTTTTCGACCACCTCCAAGCACTGCTTGTGGGCCCGATGAGTACCGCCGGGTGTCTGGTGTGGAACACCATGCAGAACCCGGTCAGCGGCGACCCGCGGATCAAAAACTTGACCGAACGGCACATGCAACGGCTGCGGCGGGGCCTGAGCGCGGCGCTCCAGCGCGCCGCCGACGCCGGGGAGCTACCGCCATCGGCGCCGACATACCTTGCTGACGCCCTGCGCGCCGGGGTGCTGGGTGTGCAGGCACGCGGGCGTGCCGGCGACACCGAAGACGCGATCACCATGCTGGACGGCCTGCGCGGATTGCTGGGCCACGGTGAGCCTTAAGGCGCAGAGACCCGGTTGCGAAGTAGCCCGCAACCGGCACTACAACCGGGCCACCGTGCAACGCCGGCGGCTGCTCGGCGTTGCGACCGTCATCGGTGCCACGGTCACCGCGGGCTTCGGCATCATGCAGATGGTCTTCAGTCAGGGCTTCGGATACCTCGGATGGGTCAACCTCGGCACCGCGGCCCTCTACGCGGTCATCCCGTTGTTGTATCGATTCGGCGATCTTGTCGCGCCGCTCGCGCTGATGACGGTGGCGTATCTGTCGATGACGTTCCTGTGCTGGCACCTCGGCACCGGCACCGGTGTTCAGTTCTACTTCCTGAGCGCAGCCGTAACAGCGGTCATGCTGCTCGGCGTCGAGCGCATCGGGCTTGCCATCGCAATGGCGGCCATCGGTGTGGGCCTGGTCATCGTCATCGAATTCGCCGTGCCGCACGACACCGGCGCCGAGGCTGCATGGTTCATCACCGTGGGATTCATCGTCAACACCATCGCGGCAGGCGCACTGGCAGTCGCGGTGGTCTGGTACGGCCTTCGTCAGATCGCCAGCGCCGAGGCGGCGATGGATCAGGAGTACGCACGATCCGAGGCGCTGCTGGCCAACATCTTGCCGGCCAGCATCGCCCAACGCCTCAAAGACCGCTCCGGCTCGGTCATCGCCGACAAATACGACGACGCTTCCATCCTTTTCGCGGACATCGCGGGCTACACCGAGCGGGCCGGAGATACGTCACCGGAAGAGCTGGTCGCCTTCCTCGATGACCTCTACACCAGCCTGGACGTGCTGGTGGCCCGGCACGGTCTGGAGAAGATCAAAACCAGCGGCGATGCCTACATGGTGGTCAGCGGCGTCCCACGTCCACGTCCGGACCACGTCGAGGCCCTGGCCGATCTTGCGCTCGACGTCGCGGATGCCGTTGCCGGACTTACTGATTCGCGCGGGCGTGCGGTACCGCTGCGGATCGGTTTGGCGAGCGGACCGGTAGTAGCCGGTGTGGTCGGATCGCAGCGCTTCTTCTACGACGTGTGGGGCGACGCAGTCAATGTCGCATCGCGGATGGAGTCGACGGCGGCTCTCGGGTGTATCCAGGTACCGCAGCCGGTTTACGAGCGACTCAGCGATCGCTTTGTCTTCCAGGACCGCGGTGACGTCGACGTCAAAGGAAAAGGCCTCATGCACACCTGGTACCTGGTCGGCCGACAAAGCGACCGGATTGGCGCTGCGGCCGAGGTCGAACAGCCGATGAGATAATCGAACATATATTCGATAGACTGGGTTGGTGGGTTGGAGCAACGGGCCGCCTGGCTGGTCGGAGATGGAGCGGGTGCTCTCCGGTAAGCCGCGCCGTTCCGGCACGCCAACGGTGTGGACTCCGGCGGATGAGGCGCCATGGTCGCGCAAGCGGGTGGCATATCAGCCGCCGGACGAAGACCGGCCGATGCGCTCATCCGTCCCATACGCCGAGTTGCACGCGCATTCGGCGTACAGCTTTCTCGACGGGGCCAGCGCGCCGGAGGAACTGGTCGAGGAGGCGGTGCGGCTCGGTCTGCGGGCCATCGCCCTGACCGACCACAACGGCCTCTACGGGGCGGTGCGGTTTGCCGAGGCGGCGGTGGAATTAGACATGCGCACGGTGTTCGGCGCCGAGTTGTCGTTGGGATCCGGTGCCAGGACCGACGATCCCGATCCGGCGGGCCCGCATCTGCTGGTGTTGGCACGCGGGCCGGAAGGCTATCGACGACTGTCGCGCCAGCTTGCCGCGGCGCATCTGGCCGGCGGTGAGAAAGGCAAGCTGCGCTTCGACTTCGATGCGCTCACCGACGCGGCGGGCGGGTACTGGCACATCTTGACCGGTTGCCGCAAAGGCCACGTCCGCTCCGCCCTGGCCGCCGGTGGACCGGAGGCAGCCTCGACGGCGTTGGCCGATCTGGTGGACCGGTTCGGCTCCGATCGGGTCAGCGTCGAGCTGACCCACCACGGCTGCCCTGGCGATGATGACATCAACGCTCAAATGGCTTTGTTGGCACAACGATTCGGCCTTAGCAGCGTCGCGACCACTGGCGCGCATTTCGCCGCGCCGTCGCGGCGCCGGTTGGCGATGGCCATGGGCGCGATACGCGCCAGGCAATCGCTGGACGAGGCCGCCGGCTGGCTGGCTCCGCTGGGCGGGTCGCATCTTCGCTCCGGTGAGGAGATGGCGCGGCTGTTCGCGCAGTGCCCCGACGCGGTGACCGCCGCGGCCGAACTCGGCGAGCAGTGCGCATTCGGTCTGGCGCTCATCGCTCCGCAATTGCCGCCGTTCGACGTTCCGCCCGGACATACCGAAGACAGCTGGTTGCGCGAGCTGGCGATGGCCGGGGCCCAGCGTCGCTACGGTCCGCGCGCCCATGCACGCCAGGCGTATGGCCAGATCGAGCGTGAACTGAACATCATTGCGCAACTGCAGTTTCCAGGTTACTTCCTGGTGGTCTACGACATCACCCGGTTCTGCCGGGAGAACAACATCCTGTGTCAGGGCCGGGGATCGGCGGCCAATTCGGCAGTCTGCTATGCCCTGGGCGTCACCGCCGTCGATCCGGTTGCCAATGAGCTGTTGTTCGAGCGGTTCCTATCGCCGGTCCGCGACGGTCCACCCGACATCGACATCGACATCGAGTCGGATCAGCGCGAAAAGGTCATCCAATACGTCTACGACAAGTACGGCCGCGACTATGCGGCTCAGGTCGCCAACGTGATCACCTATCGCTCCCGGATTGCGGTGCGCGACATGGCTCGTGCCCTTGGGTTCTCGCAGGGCCAGCAGGACGCGTGGAGCAAGCAGATCAGCCACTGGAGTGGACGCCCGTCGGATATCGAGGACATTCCCGAGCAGGTGATCGAGCTGGCCGACCAGATCCAGAACCTGCCTCGGCACATGGGCATCCACTCCGGCGGCATGGTTATCTGCGATCGGCCGATCGCCGACGTCTGCCCGGTGGAATGGGCACGCATGGAGAACCGCAGCGTTCTGCAGTGGGACAAAGACGATTGCGCAGCAATCGGTTTGGTGAAATTCGACCTGCTCGGTCTTGGCATGCTTTCGGCGCTGCACTATGCCATCGACCTGGTAGACGAGCACAAAGGCATCAAGGTCGACCTGGCCACGTTGGACCTGTCCGAAGCGGCGGTGTACGAAATGTTGCAGCGCGCGGATTCCGTCGGGGTGTTCCAGGTGGAATCGCGCGCGCAGATGGCCACCCTGCCGCGGCTGAAGCCACGGGTGTTCTATGACCTGGTGGTCGAGGTGGCGTTGATCCGCCCCGGACCCATTCAGGGTGGTTCGGTGCACCCGTATATCCGGCGGCGCAACGGCCTCGACCCGGTCGTGTACGACCATCCGTCGATGGAGTCCGCTCTGCGGAAGACGTTGGGAGTGCCGCTGTTTCAGGAACAGCTGATGCAGCTCGCGGTGGACTGCGCCGGCTTTACCGGCGCCGAGGCCGATCAGCTGCGCCGTGCCATGGGATCCAAGCGGTCGACCGAACGCATGCAGCGGTTGCGCAGCCGGTTTTTCGACGGCATGCGGGACTTACACGGCGCTTCTGACGAGGTGATCGACCGGGTCTACGAAAAGTTGGAGGCGTTCGCGAATTTCGGCTTCCCCGAAAGCCATTCGCTGAGCTTCGCGTCGCTGGTCTTCTATTCGTCGTGGTTCAAGCTGCATCACCCCGCGGCGTTCTGCGCCGCGCTGCTGCGTGCGCAGCCGATGGGCTTCTACTCGCCGCAGTCGCTGGTGGCCGACGCCCGCCGGCACGGCGTCACGGTGCACGGTCCGTGCGTGGCCGCCAGCCTGGTGCATGCCACGCTGGAGAACTCCGGAACCGAGGTGCGGCTGGGGCTGGGCGGCGTCCGTCACATCGGTGAAGACCTGGCCGAAAGGCTGGTCGAAGAACGAAAAGCGCACGGCTCCTTCGATTCTCTACTGGATATGACGACCCGAGTCCAGCTGTCCGTGCCGCAGACCGAGGCGCTGGCCACCGCGGGGGCGCTGGGCTGCTTCGGGATCACCCGCCGCGAAGGATTGTGGGCGGCAGGGGCGGCAGCCACCCAGCGGCCGGACCGGCTGCCTGGTGTCGGCGCATCGTCGAATGTCCCG
>NZ_JBAPMI010000154.1:0-3027 GCF_049278535.1 Mycobacterium sp.
ATGCATTGTGGACGTGAGTCTTCACCGTGTGGGGGGAAAGGTGCAGCTGCGTGGCGGCGTCGCGGTTGGTCGAACCTTCAGCGATGAGGTTGACGACCTTGAGTTCGGAGTCGGTGAGGCTGTCCCACCCCGTTTTTGCCCGCGGCTGGGCGATGGTGCGCCGTTCTACGCCGAGTCGGCGCAGCGCGCGGCCGACGCGGCGAGCATCGGCGGTCGCGTCGCACTTGACGTAGGTGTCGAATGCCGCGTTCAGCCAGTCGAGCGCCTCAGCGTTGCGCTGCGCGCGACTTAGCTCGCGGCCGGCGTCCTCGGCAGCGCTCGCGTAAAGCAGCGGCCGCGACGACGAACGAAGCACGTCCGCGGCAGCCACCAGTGCTGAAGCGTCACGTCCGAGTATCCCGCGGGCGTGTTGGGCGACCGCGGTGAACAGCGGGATCGGCGGCCGCTCACGCTCGAGCAGGTCGGTGGCCTGCAGGACGCGTGCGCGCAAGCCGGCGTCGCCCGCGGCCGAAGCAACGCGCGCACCCAGGATCACCAGATCCAAGATCTGCGGCCAAAGTGGTGGTTCGAACAGCGTGATGTCGCCGCCGAGCCAGCGCATGGCGTCATGGATGTCGTCGCGCTGCCACGCGGCCAGCGCGAGCACATGCGCCGCTGTCCGACGTATCACAAATGAGGCGGTCGGGTAGGCGTCGCGGGCGTCATTGACCGTTTGCTGCAACAAGTTTCGGTCATCGGTATGCACCGCCACCTCGACCAGAATCATCATGCGCGCCACGTCCGGGTCGGTAGCGGCTGTCGGCTTTGGGGGCCGCATGGATTCGGCCGTGGCGCGAGCAGCGGACAACCGGCCCGCAGCGAGGTGGACAATCGCGCCAACCGTGGACCAGATATCAAGGCCCATTGCGTTGCGTTCCCGGCGCGCTTGCTCGGTTGCCTCGGCGACCTTGGCAGTAGCGTCGTCCACCCGCCCCACCGCCGCCAGCACCAGCGTGCAGTGGACTGCGGCCAAGTCATGGGCTGCGGTCGCATCACTCGTGCGGGCGAGCGCGCAAATCTCCTCGAGACGGTGTACCGAGCGGCCCGCGTACCCGTCGCCACAGTCGAGACAAGCCAGCGTGACATCGGCCAGGATTCTGGCCTCGAGGTCACCGGTCGATGCGGCAGCCACGGCAGCCTCGTCGGCCGCCGCGCGCCGTTGTCCACCTTGCTTCTGAAACAGCAGGTTGATGGCTAGCCAGGCCAGGTGCCGTGCTCGGGTGACCTCGTTGATGTCACCCAACTGCAGGGCTCGACGATTCTCCTCGACGCGTCTCTGGGTGCTGTGCTTGGTGACCGTCGCGAGGCGCAAGCGAATCTCAGCTTCCTCTTCGGGCGATGCCACCTCTGAGAGCGTGGCAACGGCTAGCTCTTCTGCCTCCTCGTAACGGCTGGCTCGGTTGAGCAAGTCCACTGTTTCGGCGACCAGTGACCCGTAGTCAAGGTCGTGGGCGGGCAACAGTGCCAGCGCGCGCTTGCTCAAGTCCGCGGCTGCGCTCGCATCGCCGCGGCCAACCGATTGGGCGGCTTGGCGCAGTGCATCGATGGCCTCCCGGTCTCCTGGCTCGGCGCTGCGTGCCAGCTGAGTGGCCACTTCGGCTGGGGCCGAACCCATTCCGAGCATGACCGACGCCGATTGGCGCTCCATCGCCCGCCGCAGGGACTGCGGCAGCGACTGTCGGGTGGCCTCGCGCAGCAAGTCGTGCCGAAACCTCAGCCGCTCACCGTCGTCGACGATCAGGTCCGCGCGCACCGCCTCCTCCAGCGCTGACATCAACGATGCCGGCTGGCGGTCCAGCATCGCGGCCAACTGCCCGGCTGAGAACCGGTCCGGCAGTACTGCGGCCACCCGCACCACTTCCGAAGTGCCATCCGAGAGCAGGTCCAGTCGCTGCCGCATACCGACGCCCAGGCGGCGCGGCAGCGCATATCCCTTGGCCGCCGCGCGGCCGCCGTTGACGGTAAGCCGGTCCTCCTCACTCAGCCCACCGAGAAGCTCGCTGACCAGAAACGGGTTGCCGTGTGCCTTGGCGGCCAGATTCAGCAGTGACGCATCGGCTTTCGCTCGCACGGTGTCTTGGACCATGTCGGCGACCGCGTCCGGCGTGATGGCCGCCAGTCGCAGGAATGTGGCATTCGCGCGTTGCAGCAGTGACAAGGTCTCCTGTATTGCCGGGCCGCCGGCCCCCGTGCGGGCAGTCAGCACCCACAGCACCGCCACATCCGGGCGCGCGGTGGCCAGCGACCGCAGCGCCAACAGCGTGCCGTTATCGGCCCAGTGAATGTCCTCCAAGACAATCACCAGCGGGGTCTGTGCGGCCGCGGCCTGAATCGCGTCGGCCAAATCATGCACCACCCAATAGCGCAGATCGGCCGAGCCGCCCAGCCGGCGCAACGCCTCGGCGTCCCCGACCGGGGGATCGGCGTTCAGCGTCGCCATGAACAGCGAGAAAAACGGCACCGTTTGCTGATACTCGAACGCCTCACCGAACAAGGTGCGCACCCCGAACTTATCGGCCAGCGCCAACACCTCGGTCAACAGGCGGCTCTTGCCTATGCCGGGTGGGCCCTCGATGATCAGTACGCCACCGCGACCCTGAGCCACCGCGGCAACCATGGCGCCGATCGTCTTCAGTTCGTTTGCCCGCCCGCGAATCGGCGGAGTGACCAGCCGCTGGCCGTCGACGTCAAATAGGCCGGTTGAAGGCCCCATCGGGTGTCCTGTCTACCGTGTACCGGACTGCCATTGCAGTGCACGTCATTGTAGGCCCGCGCACGCCATCCACCGATTGCTGTCGATCAGTTAGAGCCACGCATGAGCTGCGCCAATTGGGCACGGGAGGTGATGCCGAGCTTGGCAAATGCATTGTGGACGTGAGTCTTCACCGTGTGGGGGGAAAGGTGCAGCTGCGTGGCGGCGTCGCGGTTGGTCGAACCTTCAGCGATGAGGTTGACGACCTTGAGTTCGGAGTCGGTGAGGCTGTCCCA
>NZ_JBAPMI010000155.1:0-16371 GCF_049278535.1 Mycobacterium sp.
TGCATCGACACCGCTGCGATTCCGGCCAGGCACAGCACGAGCACCAAAACCAGAATGGCGACGCCGAACGCCGCCTCCACCGTGGCCGCGCCGGCATCATCGGCTATGCCTTGGTGTTCAGCGCCCGGGCGATGATGTTGGTCAGCGCCGTGACGATCGAGTCGCCGGTCACGACCGCGTAGAGGACCGCCGCGAAGGCCGCGGCCGCGATAGTGCCGATTGCGTATTCCACCGTGGACATCCCTGACTCGTCCGTCGCCAACACCGCGACACGCGCTTTGAATACGTGGAAAGTGTTTGCTGCCTTCATATTTCCTTCCTCGGTTATCCCCGGCGACACCCTCGGGCGCCGTCACAACAAGCCTGACTGCAGTACGTCACCGGCCAGCCCTGCGACCACCGGGATGATGCCCAGGCACACGAACGCCGGCAGGAAACACAGGCCGAGCGGACCGGCGATCAAGACCCCGGCGCGCTCGGCGGCCGCAGCTGCGGTGTGCGCGGCGTCCTGTCGGCATTGCACGGCGAGCGCCGCGACCGCTTCGGCCAGCGCCACGCCCGACACCGAGGACCGGCGCGCCAGCCGCAACAACGCATCGATCTGCGAGTCGACCGATTGACCGGTTGGAGCGGTCCAGGCGACCGCCGGGTCGGCTCCGAGCGCCAGCAGATCGGCCGCGCGACGCAGCACCCGAGCCAGCAGCGGGGGCGCTGACGGCGCCGTCGCGGCCGCAGCAGTCGACACCGCCATACCCGCCGCCAGACACACGGCCAGCACATCCAGACTCGACGCGACGGCCAACGGATCAGGGCCTCGCACCGGACGACGCGACGCTCGCGGTGTGCGGCCCGCCATCCCGGCACGGGCCCGCACGCTCGACGGCCGAGCGTCGCTCAGCAGCGCCGCGGCCAGCAGCATCGCCACAGTTGGGCTCATCACGCCGCCGCCCGATCGGTGATGTGATCCGCCCACAACAATCCACCGCAGACCAGCACCAACCCGATGACCAGCAACACACCGCCCAGACGCCCGCCAAGCAGGAACGCCACCGGGCGGGCTCCGATGAGCTCGCCCATCAACGCCGACAGCACCGGCAGGCCCGCGAGGATGGCGGCCGTCGCACGAGCGCCCGCCATCCCGGACCGCACCTGTCCTGAGAACCGTTGTCGCTCAGCAATATCGCGCTGCGCCGCGTGCATCAAGGCCGACATCGCCAGGCCGTGATCGGCGGCCAATTGCCAGCACACCGCGAGCCGCTCCCACTGCGTCGGCAGCGCCGAGGCGGTGGCCACGCCGCGCAAGCCCGCGGTCACGTCGGCGCCTAACCTGGCGCGCGCTGCCACCGCACGACACGCGCCGGAGACCGGCCCGGATGTTTCCTCAGCCGCCACGGCAAAGGCGGCGGCGGGGTGGGCGCCGACCCGCAGTTCACCGACCAGAACGTCGATCGCGGTCTCCAGTTCGCGGCTCTCAGCTATCCCCCGGCCGGCACAGCTTCGCCGGCGGTAGCGCAGCGACATCGTTCCGGCGACTATCGCTACCGCGAAAACTGTTGTCAACGGCAGTAATACGGCACTAACAGCTAGCGCACACACAGTCAGCCAAGCGGCAGCGTGCGCCGGAAACGGCCTTCGACCCCGGCCGCCACGCGCCAGCCGTCGGCGCGGGGACGACGGAAGTACCACCACCGCAACCGATAACGCAAACGCGGCGGCAGCCGGCCCGGTCATGACGGCGTCCGACCCTGTAGCAGCCGGTGCAATTGGCCGACCTCGTCGGTCGGCCCGCGATCGACATGCCACACCGTGACCGCCCGCACCCGACTATCGATTTCGCTCAGCACGGCGATCTCGTTGAGGCGTCGGCGTCCGGTGCGATCACGGGCGACGTGCAACAGCACCTGAACCGCGGCGGCCAATTGGCTATGCAGCGCAACGCGATCCAGACCACCCAGCACGCCCAGCGCTTCCAATCGTGCCGGGACTTCGCTGGGATTGTTGGCATGCACCGTGCCCGCGCCACCGTCATGGCCGGTGTTCAGCGCAGCGAGCAGATCGACCACTTCGGCGCCGCGGACCTCGCCGACCACGATGCGATCCGGCCGCATCCGGAGCGCCTGGCGGACCAGTTGGCGCACCGTGACCTCGCCGACGCCCTCGACATTGGCGCATCGCGCCACCAGCTTGACCAGATGCGGGTGCGGTGGCGCCAACTCGGCGGCATCTTCGACACAGACGATCCGCTCGTCGGGCGCCACCGCGTTCAGCATCGCCGACAGCAGTGTGGTCTTGCCCGCGCCGGTACCGCCCGACACCAGGAACGCCAGCCGGGCCGCGACGATGCCGTCGATCAGTTCCGCGGCTGCGGGTGCGATGGCGCCGGCGGCGATCAACGCGGCCAGATCCTGGGTGGCCGGCCGCAGCACACGCAGCGACAGGCACGTGCCGGCCACGGCGACCGGCGGCAGGACGGCGTGCAGCCGGACCGCGAAGCCACCGGTGCCTAATCCGGTCAACTGGCCGTCCACCCATGGTTGCGCGTCGTCGAGCCGCCGGCCTGCCGCCAGCGCCAGCCGCTGCGCCAATCGCCGCACGGCAGCTTCGTCAGCAAATCGAATATCAGTGCGCCGCAACCTGTTTCCGTCGTCAACCCAGACCGCGTCTGGCGCACTGACCAGCACATCGGTCGTACCGTCGGCGCACAACAGTGGTTCGAGAATTCCCGCGCCGGTCAGTTCGGTTTGCAGCAGCCGAAGGTTGCTCAGCAGTTCGGTGTCGCCGAGTACCCCGCCGGATTCGGCCCTGATCGCATCGGCCACCACCTTGGGTCTCAGCGGCGCGGATTCGGTCGCCAGCCGTTCGCGTACCCGATCGATGAGTGAGCCCGTCATGCGGCGCGGCCCTCAGCATCCGGATGCACCGGCAGCACGGCGAGGACGCGGCGAGCCGCTGCCGCCAGCACCGAGCGACGGCCTAGCCGCAAGCCCCCGTGCTCGAGCTGCTCCGGCAGCCCCGGCTCGGGTTTCATCGCCGTCAACAGCGGAACCGTCGCGATATCAGCCACCTCGTCGGCCCGCAGGCCGCCCGGCGACGGGCCCCGTACGACCAGCCCGATACTGGGGTTGATACCGGCCAGCACTGGGACGATCGTCGCGGTGGCTGCACATGCCCGCACGTCGCATGGAGTGACCACCACGACGAGATCTGCTGTATCCAAGGCAATCTCAACAGCATCGGTCAGCCGGCGCGGGAGGTCGCAGACCACAGTCGCTCCGCCGCGTCGGCCGGCGTCGAGAACCGCTTGCACTGCGGCGGAATCCAATTCGCGGCCACGCCGGGTACCCGACAGCATGCTTATCCCACGGTGTCGCGGTAATGCGTCGCGCACCGCGGACCAGGCCAGCCGTCCGCCTTCGAGCGCCAGATCTGGCCAGCGCACACCGGGAGCAGTTTCGGCGCCGACCAGCAGATCGATGCCGCCGGCCCAGGGATCCACGTCGACCAGAAGTGCATCGCCAGCGGTCTGCGCCAGCGCCACCGCTAACAGTGAAGCGCCCGCGCCGCCGCACCCGCCGATCACCGCCACCACCGCGCCGCGAGCGCCGTCGTCGCGTGCAGTTTCACCGGCATCCGCGAGCTCGCGAACCAGATCATGTTCTTGCGCAGGTAGTTTCAGCACGTGTGCGGCGCCGACGTCGATGGCGGCAGCCCAGGTCGCCGGTGCCGGGCCGTCGCCCGTCACCACGATCACGTGCGCACGGCGTGGTAATCCGGTCACCGAACACCCCTGTGCCGAGGCCTCGTCAAGGACAACCGCCGACGCCGCCGACCACGCTTTCCTGCTCACCGGTAATGCGTTGCCGGCGTGGACAACTCGCACTCCGACGGCGGCAGCAACCCGGTCCAGCTCGTCGCGCAGTGCGGGCTCGGCAAGTACAGCCAGAATCCCGCGGACGTCCGTGATCGTCATCGTCCCACCGTGCCGATTCACGGCCAGTTATCGCCAGTCGCGCGGCAGGATTTGTGGACAACATCGGGTCTGTGCACAAACGACCGACTGCGGCCGAGCTAAGGACTTACCCGAGAAAAGGGACGACCCCCGCCAGGGGGGGAGGAGGCGAGGGTCGTCGTGTATCAGCCCCGGGGGGTCGGGCTGATACACCCTCGGCTAAGCCGAGTGATCCTTACTATACACATGACAGTGTGACGCAGTGCAAGGGTTGCTTGCGAAAGATGAATACAACCTTTAAGTAGCTGAACCAACACGATTTTGGCAGGCACGGGGGGTTGGACTGTGCCTGACCGGCGGTTTTGCCGGCAGCGTCGCGATTTGCCGACGGACCGCCCTATGCTGGTGCGGTGCCCGCTCCCGACTCGGCCGCTGACCAGCAAACATCATCGACGCCCGCCAGCCCCGGTCCGCGCACGGCAGCTTTTTTCGATCTCGACAAGACGATCATCGCCAAATCCAGCACGCTGGCGTTCAGCAAACCCTTTTTCGCCCAGGGTTTGATCAACCGCCGTGCCGTTCTGAAGTCCAGTTACGCCCAGTTCTTGTTCCTGCTCTCCGGCGCCGACCACGACCAGATGGATCGGATGCGGATCCATCTGACCAACATGTGCACCGGCTGGGACGTCGAGCAGATCAAGTCGATCGTCAACGAGACGCTGCACGACATCGTCACGCCGCTGGTGTTCGCCGAGGCCGCCGACCTGATCGCCAGCCACAAGCTGTGCGGGCGCGACGTCGTGGTGGTGTCGGCATCCGGTGAGGAGTTGGTCGCGCCGATCGCCCGCGCGCTGGGAGCCACCCACGCGATGGCGACCCGCATGGTCGTCGAGGACGGCAAGTACACCGGCGAGATCGGGTTCTACTGCTACGGCGAAGGCAAGGTGCAGGCGATCCGCGAGCTGGCGGCGCGCGAGGGCTATCCGCTCGAGCACTGCTACGCGTACTCCGATTCCATCACCGATATGCCGATGCTCGAGGTGGTCGGCCACCCGAGCGTGGTCAATCCCGACCGCGCCCTGCGGCGGGAAGCAACCGCCCGCGACTGGCCGGTGCTGGAGTTCTCCCGCCCGGTCTCGCTGCGCGACCGCATCCCCGCGCCGTCCGGCGCTGCCGTCGCCACCACGGCCGCAGTAGGAATCAGCGCGCTGGCCGCTGGAGCGCTGACCTACTCGCTGCTGCGCCGGCTGTCGCTGTAGCCGGAGCTTTCAGCAAACTTGCGATGTCACGGGTCGGCATCACTTCAGCTTTTTAACAACAATTGACTCTTGCTGTGACCGGGGTCACGTAGTACAAAGGATTCACGGAAGCCCGGTGCGGCCAAGATCGGTCCAGAAGAGAAGGGCCTGTCTCCCGAACAGGGCAACCCAGCACGGTTCCCGGCACCCACGCGGAGTCATAGCCGCGATAATGGCAGAAGTGTTGCGGGCCTGCGTAATTGCGAAGAGTGAACGGTTTGGACGGCCCTTTGGGTGGGGCTGCAGCCGGGAGCGTCGCGAGATCGCCGAGGCCACCCCACGCAACCCACAGATGCACGCATGGTAACCGAGACCCGTGCTAGCGGGCGGCGAGCCGAATCCTTCGGTACGCCGCCCGCTTTATTCGTCTGAAGCGCCTGCCGCCGGCCGTTCGGCCAGCGTCTCAGCAATCGACAGCGCCTCCTGCGCGCCGGAACGCATGGCCCGGCACGACAACACCAGCCAGGCGGTCATGCCGTCGGGTGTTCCCTGCGCGAAGCCGCGCGCCGCGTCACGGTAGTCGGCGGCCCGACGCATCCACCCGACCTCCGGTACGCCGAGCCCGTGCGGGTCGAGACCCGTCGCGATCGTCACCAGTCGCGACACCGCGCGCGCCACCACGCCGTCCGCGGTGCCGAACGGAGCCAGGGTCAGCAATTCGCCGTGCGCGACCGCGGCGATCACCGGCGCCGGTGCGCGGGTGCCGCCAGTGACGATCTCGGCGAGCAACTCCAACCGGGGTCCGACGTCGGCATCGGCGCGCGGCCGGCCCAGCCGGCTCTCGTCGACCCGATCGGCGGCGGCCAGCATGTGCAGTCGCGCCAGCGCCTGCAGCGGCGCGCGCTGCCACACGCCGACCAGGTTGGTCTCGCCACCCTCCAGCGCCTGCGCGACGCGCAGGGCTCCGGCGAAGACCGGGTCTTCCATCACCGAGACGTCGATTTGGTCGTCGAGCTTGCGGCCGCCACCGTCCAGCACCGCCGAGGCCCGTGCCGACCGCAGCGCCGCCTCGGCGGCGGTCACCGGCCAGCGTCGCAGGTTGGCGCGGTGGCGATGCGCCCGGCCGAGCGCCTCACGGGCCTGGTCGCTGGCCGCGGCGACACCGGGCAGCTCCATCAGCGGAGCCAGCGGATCAGCACTCACGAGCTGTCAGGATAGCCAGCCCGGCCACCAGGGATCGCGGCCAGTAGTTGCCGGGTGTACTCGTCGCTCGGCGAGCTGAACACATCCGCGGTCGACGCGTGCTCGACCACCCGGCCCGCGCGCATCACCATGACCTCGTCGGCGATCTGCCGAATCACCGCAAGGTCGTGGCTGATGAACAGGTACGTCAGGCCGAGAGCCGCCTGCAACTCGGTGAGCAATTCCAGGATCTGCGCTTGCACCAGCACGTCGAGCGCGGACACCGCCTCGTCGCACACCAGCACCTCGGGCCGCAGCGCCAGTGCACGCGCGATCGCCACCCGTTGACGTTGACCGCCGGACAGTTCACGGGGGCGGCGGGTCAGCAGCGACAACGGCAGCGCGACCTGCTCGGCGAGCTCGCGGACGGCCTGCTGACGCTGTCGGCGATCGCCAATCCGATGGATGCGCAATGGTTCGGAGATGATGTGCGCAACCGAGTACATCGGATCCAGGCTGCCGTAGGGATTCTGGAACACCGGTTGCACTCTACGGCGAAACGCCAGCGTCTCGCGGCGGCTCATCGATGCGGCATCGGTTACATCGATGCCGTCGAAAACGACTGTGCCCGAGCTGGGTTGAAGCAGACCGAGCACCATCCGGGCCAGTGTCGATTTCCCGGAGCCGGATTCACCAGCGATCGCCAGCGTGCTGGCCCGCCGCAACCGAAACGACACGTCGTCAACGGCACGCACCTCTGCCTTGCGCCACGGCGCCCCGCCGGATGGTCGGTAGACCTTGGTCAACCTGGAAGCGACGATCACATCCGGCGCATCGGGGGTGGCGTGCCGCACGATCTGGGGGCCGTGCAACGACGGCGCGGCCGCCACCAGCCGCTGGGTGTACGGATGCTGTGGATCATCCAGAATCGCTTGCGCCGAACCGGTTTCCACTATTGAGCCCTGGTACATCACGATCAGGCGTTCGGCTCGTTCGGCGGCCAGGGCAAGGTCATGGGTGATCAGCAGCACCGCGGTGCCCAGCTCGCCCGCGAGATGCTGGAGGTGATCGAGCACCTGGCGTTGCACGGTGACATCCAATGCCGAGGTCGGCTCGTCGGCGATCAGCAGCCGAGGCCGGCCGGCCAGCCCGATGGCGATCAGTGCACGCTGGCACATGCCGCCGGAGAGTTGATGGGGGTACTGCCCGGACCGCAACCCCGGTTCTGGCATCCCCGCGTCGGCGAGCAGTTGGATCGCCTGCTGCCCAGACGGCTTGATACCGTTTGCGCGCAATGCTTCTCGTACCTGAAAGCCGACCTTCCAAACCGGGTTCAGGTTGGCCATCGGGTCCTGCGGCACGTAACCGATGCCGGCGCCCCGGACGGACCGGAGCTGTCGCTGGTCGGCGGCGGTGAGGTCGACGCTGTCAAAGGTTATGCGGCCGGCGGTGATTCGCCCACCGGGCGAAAGCAGACCCAGAATCGCCGTGGCGGTGGTCGACTTGCCGGAGCCTGACTCGCCGACGATCGCCACCGTCTGACCGGCCCGCACCTCGAGATCGACACCCCGAACCGCCGGAACATCGTCGCCGAAGCTGACCTCGAGGCCGGCGACACTCAACAGCGGCGACCCAGCTGTGCTCATCTGCGCCGCTCTCCCCCGCAAGCGGGAGGTGCCCCCACCTCATCGCTGCGCTCTGCATCGTCGCCGGCGCGCGTCATAGCGGCCGCGCCCGCGACGTCGGGTCCAGAGCGTCGCGCAACACGTCGCCCATGATCATGAAAGCCAGCACCGTCAACGCCAGCGCACCAGCGGGGTAGAACAAAATCGGCGAACCGGCGCGCAGCCGGATCTGGTCGACGTTGATGTCGCCGCCCCACGACACCACCGACGGCGGCAACCCCACCCCCAGGTAGGACAGCGTGGCCTCGGTGACGATGAACAAGCCGAGCGCGATCGTGGACATCGCGATGACCGGACCGATCGCATTGGGCACGACGTGGCGGACCAATATTCCAAATCTGCTCAACCCCAGCGCTCTCGCTGCCAGCACGTAGTCGCTACCGCGGACCGAGAGAACGGCCCCGCGCGCGATCCGGGCGATCTGCGGCCAACCGAACAGCGCCAGGATGACGATCACCGTCCAGACCGTGCGGTGATGCATGACCTGCATCAGGACAATCGCGGCCAGCAGCAGCGGGATACCGAAGAACACGTCGGCGATCCGGGACACCACCGCGTCGACCCACCCGCCGTAGAAGCCGGCCAGCGCTCCAAGCGCCCCGCCGACCAGAAACACCAGCACGGTGGCGCCCAAACCAACGGTGATCGAGGCGCGTGCGCCGTACATGGTGCGCGCATAGATATCGTGACCCTGCAGGTCGGTGCCGAACCAATGCGCGGCCGAGGGAGCCAGCAGACTCTGGTCCGGATTCGCGTAACCGGGATCGGCGACGGTGAATAACGACGGAAACACCGCGACGACGATCACCAGCGCGATCAGCGCAGCGCTGACGATGAACTTTGGCCGACGACGCAGTCCCCGCCACACGTCTGCCCAAAATCCCACGCTGACAACGGTTTCAGCCATAGCGAATCCTGGGGTCAAGTGCCGCGTACAGCAGGTCCACGGCCAGGTTGGTGACGAGGTAAACGACCACGAGCACCGTCACGATCGACACCACGGTCGGCGCTTCCTGACGCGTGACGGCCTGATAGAGCACACCGCCGACGCCGTGGACATTGAAGATGCCTTCGGTGACGATCGCCCCGCCCATCAGGGCCCCCAGGTCGGCGCCGAGGAACGTCACCACCGGGATCAGCGAATTGCGCAGGATGTGCACCGTCACCACCCGCGACCTCGACAAGCCCTTGGCCGTTGCGGTGCGCACATAGTCGGCGTGTGCGTTGTCGGCCACCGCCGATCGGGTCAACCGAACTACATAGGCGAAAGATGCTGAGCCCAGTACGATCCCGGGCAGCAGCAGCCGGGCGAACGTCGGCTGATCACCGACCGTCACCGCCGCTATACCCAGCCGAACCCCGAAGACGAACTGCGCGAGAAAGCCCAACACGAAGATCGGGACCGCGATGATGATCAGGCTGACGATCAGCACGGCGCCGTCGAACAGCCCGCCCTGACGCAGCCCGGCGATCACGCCGAACCCGACACCGAACAGCGCCTCCACCGCAAGCGCGATCAACGCCAACTTGAAGGTCACCGGAAATGCCTGCGCCAGAACGGTACTGACCGGTAGTCCAGAGTAGGCACGGCCCAGGTCGCCGTGCGCAATACCACCAAGGTAATGCAGGTACTGCAGCAAGAACGGATCGTTGAGGTGATATTGCGCGCGCAGCTGTGCGGCCACCGCCGGGCTCAGCGGGCGATCGCCGCCCAGGGCCGCGATCGGGTCGCCGGGCAGCAGGAAGACCATGCCGTAGATCAGCAGCGTGGCGCCCAGAAAAACTGGGATCATCGCCGCGGTGCGCCGGGTGATGTACCAGACCATCTCAGGCCTTCACGATGTCTTCGTAGTCGGGCAGCCCGTTCCAGGTCAGCTCGACGTGGCTGACCGCCGGCGAGTGTCCGGCGACGGCAACCGTGTACCACAGCGGTACGACCGGCATGTCCTGCAACAGGATTCGCTGCGCATCGTTGGCGAGCCGATACGACTGCGGCAAGTCGTGAGCGGCTTCGGCGTCGGCCATCGCGGCGTCGAACCGGGGGTTGGAGTAACCGACATCGTCGGCGCCGGCACCGGTGAC
Organism: Mycobacterium sp.; assembly: GCF_049278535.1. Taxonomy (GTDB): domain Bacteria; phylum Actinomycetota; class Actinomycetes; order Mycobacteriales; family Mycobacteriaceae; genus Mycobacterium. Next base: position 10,137 of record NZ_JBAPMI010000155.1, read on the forward strand.
GAACAACGGCTCCAAGAACTCCAGCATCGACGGAAAGTCGCCCTGCCACCCCGCGCGGAATGCGGTGCCGATCGTGCGACTGGTGATTTGAGTCCGAAAGCCGGCGAACGTGGGCTGGGGCGCCCCCACGGCGTCGATGCCCAACGTGTTCTTGATGCTGGTGGCGATCGCGTCCACCCACTCCTGGTGCGAGCCGTCCGCGTTGTAGGCAATCGCGTATCTGCCAGTCCATTTCGAGATCGCGTCGGCCTGCGACCAGAGCCGTCGCGCACGGTCCGGGTCGAAGTTCAGTGCGTCGTTACCGTCGATGCCGGCGTCGAATCCGGGTAGCGAACTCGCGGTGAAATCGCGGGCCGGTGCGCGTGCACCGGAGAAGATGTTGCGACAGATCTGGTCGCGGTTGACCGCAGCCGACAGCGCGAGCCGGCGCAACCGGCCCTCTTCACCGGAGAAGTGCGGCAGCCGCAACGGAGTGTCCAGCGACTGGTTGGCCGCCGCCGGCGCGGTGACCGCGCGATCGCCGAGGTCCCGGCGGTACACGGGCAGCACGCTTGGCGGAATCGTTTCCAACACATCGAGATTGCTCGACAGCAGGTCAGCGTAGGCGGTGTCGAGATTGGCGTAGAAGACGAACCGCAAACCCTTGTTCTGCGGCATCCTGTTGCCGTGATAGCCGGGGTTGGTCATCAGGTCGAGTTTGACGTTGTGCTGCCAGGCGGGATTGCCTGGCGCGTCGGCAAGTCGGTAGGGGCCATTACCTATCGGGTGCTGGCCGAACGACGACATATCCTTCAGCGCCGCGGCGGGCAGCGGATAGAACGGTGAAAAGCCAAGTCGCAGAGTGAAATCAATGGTCGGCCCCTTGAGCCGAACAGTGAACTGGTGGTCGTTGATCACCTGTAGCCCCGACATCGCAGTCGCCGTCGGCGTAGCTGCGGCCACCTCGTCGAATCCGGCGATGGGTGAGAAAAAGCTCTGCTGCAGTTGAGCATTGGTGGCCAGCGCACCGTAGTTCCAAGCGTCGACGAACGAATGCGCCGTGACCGGCGAACCGTCGCTGAACGTCCAGCCGGGCTTGAGCGTGATCCGGTAGTTGACGTCGTCGGTGGTCTCGATCGCGCTCGCGACCTCCAGCGCGGGCCTGCCCTTGGCATCATAGGACATCAAGCCGGCGAACAGCCGGTCGACGATCCGGCCGCCGTTGGAGTCGTTGGTGTTGGTCGGGATCAGCGGATTCTGCGGCTCGCCCGCATTGACGATGACCACATCGGTACGGACTGTGCCGACCCCGCAGCCGGTCAGCGACGCGGCAGCCAGCATCGCGGTCACCGCGAGGAAGCGAAACCGATGCAAGCCTCCTCCTCCGATCGCCAATACATTTTCGCGGCCGCCGCTTGAGACGGCTCGCTTTCGCGGTTCAAGGTCTCCTTTCCGGGGCCCGCGCGACTGTATTGTCTGCAGCCACTCAAAAGTTAACCCAACCTGACCCGGCCTCGTTTGTCCGGTTCCTCGACGGCCACACGGCCGTATCGTCACCGGACTACGCTCGTGCGCGTGACCGAGACGCACACCGAGGCATCGTCGTATGCACCGTCAACAGAGTTCGCCGCGGAGGCCAACGCCCGCGATGGCCTGTATGAACAGGCCGAGCAGGACCGGCTGGCGTTCTGGGCTGAGCAGGCCAATCGACTCTCTTGGGCCACACCGTTTTCCGAGGTGCTGGACTGGTCGGCGCGGCCGTTTGCCAAATGGTTCACCGACGGCAAACTCAACGTCACCTACAACTGCGTGGACCGGCACGTCGAAGCCGGTAACGGCGGCCGGGTCGCCATCCATTGGGAGGGCGAGCGGATCGGCGACGACCGCACACTGACCTACAGCGATCTGCAGACCGAAGTGAGCAAAGCCGCCAACGCGCTCACGGACCTGGGGCTGGTCGCCGGGGACCGCGTCGCGATTTATCTGCCGATGATCCCCGAAGCCGTGGTCGCGATGCTGGCCTGTGCGCGCTTAGGCGTGCTGCACAGCGTGGTGTTCGCCGGGTTCACCGCCACCGCGCTGGGCGCCCGGATCGCCGACGCCGAGGCCAAGCTGCTGATCACCGCCGATGGACAGTTCCGCCGCGGCAAGCCCGCGCCGTTGAAAGAAGCGGCCGACCAAGCGGTCACCGACGCCAGCACGATCGAACACGTCCTGGTGGTCCGGCGCACCGGCGGCGACGTGCCCTGGACCCAGGGCCGCGACGTGTGGTGGCACGACGTCGTCGACTCGGCGTCGCCGGACCACCAAGCCGAGGCGTTCGACGCCGAGCATCCGCTGTTCCTGCTGTACACCTCGGGCACCACCGGCAAGCCCAAAGGCATCGTGCACACCAGCGGCGGTTATCTCACACAGGCTTCCTACACCCACCACAACATCTTCGACATCAAGCCCGAAACCGACGTGTTCTGGTGCACCGCCGACATCGGCTGGGTCACCGGCCACACCTACAGCGTCTATGGGCCGCTGTCCAACGGCGCCAGCCAGATCATCTACGAGGGAACCCCGGACTCCCCCGACCAGCACCGGCACTTTCAGATCATCGAAAAGTATGGCGTGACAATCTATTACACGGCTCCCACGATGATCCGGACGTTCATGAAGTGGGGTCGCAAAATTCCAGACGCCCACGACCTGTCCAGCCTGCGGTTGCTGGGGACGGTCGGCGAGCCGATCAACCCGGAGGCGTGGCGCTGGTACCGCCAAGTCATCGGCCGTGACAGCATCCCGATCGTCGACACCTGGTGGCAGACCGAGACCGGATCGGCGATGATCTCCCCGCTGCCCGGCGTCGCGGCCGCCAAACCCGGCTCGGCGATGACGCCGCTGCCCGGCGTCTCGGCCAAGATCGTCGACGACGATGGCAACCAGCTCTCGCTGCCGTCGTCCGACGAAGGCGAGCACACCAGCGGCTATCTCGTGCTCGATCAGCCCTGGCCGTCGATGCTGCGCGGCATCTGGGGCGACCCGGACCGCTTCCGCGAGACGTACTGGTCGAAGTTCGCCCAGCAGGGCTGGTACTTCGCCGGCGACGGCGCACGTTACGACTCCGACGGGGCGATCTGGATCCTGGGCCGCATCGACGACGTGATGAACGTGTCGGGGCACCGCATCTCCACCGCGGAGGTGGAGTCGGCGTTGGTCGGCCACTCCGGCGTGGCCGAGGCCGCGGTGGTGGGCGCGACCGACGAGACCACCGGTCAGGCGATCTGCGCTTTCGTTGTCCTGGAGGCAGACCACGCGCAGACGACGGGCGCGGAGATCATCGACGAGCTGCGTGCAGAGGTCGCCCGGGTGATCTCACCGATCGCCCGGCCGCGTGAACTGCACGTGGTGCCAGAGTTGCCCAAGACCCGCAGCGGCAAGATCATGCGGCGCCTGCTGCGCGACATCGCCGAGAAGCGCGAACTCGGCGACACCTCCACGCTGCTCGACCCGGGTGTGTTCGACGCGATCCGCGCCGCGCCATGACGATGCGGGCCGGAACGGCCCGAGGAGGAGTAGGGCATCTCAGCCCAGTAAGAACTAGCCAGGAACCGGGGCGAATCCCACGCCGGGACGGTTCTTGGCGGCCAGGTCGGCCAATATCGCGTTGATCGACTGCACCACCGCCGGAGTGTGCAACGGGACGTATTTCGTGATACACGCCGGCAGATTCTCGCTGAACGCGCCGTGGATCATGCCGACCAGCTGGTCGTTGACGGTGACCGGACCGCCCGAATCGCCCGGCCGTCCGCACACCTGCATCACGATGGTGCCCGGATCCTGCCCCGGGCCCCACGTGACGCCGCACGAGTTGCCGGTGGTGCGGCCCTGCTTGCAGGCAACCTGGCCGAAGGCCGGATCTGGTCCGATGCCGTTGATCGCGAAGCCGCCGACGTTGGCAAGCGGCGCCACCTTGGCGCGGTCAAACTGAATCACCGCGTAGTCGAGGGCGTCGTTGCCGGCCACCATGGTGCCGACGTTTCCGTGGTCTTTCGCCGCCTCCGAGGCGACCACCGCGCCGGGGCCGCCGCAGTGCGCCGAGGTGAAACCGATCAGCTCGCCCTTGGCGTCGGTGCCGATGGTGGTCAACGTGCACAGGCTGTCGCCGTTGACGATGATGCCCGACCCGCCGCCAAGCGGGACCCGATCGTCACCTCGTGCGGGCACCCCGCTCAACCCGACCGCGCAAGCCGCGACCAATGCCGTCGCAAGGCGAATCAGCCGACGACACGAGGTCTGCAAGGCGATTCTCCCGTCGAGAAAAATGGACGCGCGCCGTAAACGGCGGCGCCAGTCTAGCGTGATCAATGCCCACCAGCGTTGATGTCGAAACCGTCCGGCAGGGCTCGGTGGCCTCGTCTGACATCGCACTGCATGGCAACATGAACCGCGACGACACCAGCCCGGAAGGACCGTCTGTGAGCAAGTCAGATCGAAAGAACGCCGACCGCACGGACGGGGTTCCGCGCACGCTGACCACCATTCCGTTGACCGACCCGCACGCGCTGTCCGTCGAGCCGTCGATCGGCGAGCTGGTCAAGGACGCTACCGCGCACATGTCGACGCTGGTGCGCGCGGAGGTCGAGCTGGCCCGCGCCGAGATCACCCGCGACGTCAAGAAGGGCCTGACCGGCAGCGTCTTCTTCATCGCGGCGCTGGTGGTGCTGTTCTACTCGACCTTCTTTTTCTTCTTCTTCCTGGCCGAACTGCTCGACACCTGGATCTGGCGGTGGGCCGCCTACCTGATCGTGTTCGGGATCATGGTGGTGGTCACCATTGCCCTGGCACTGTTCGGCTATCTCAAGGTCCGGCGCATCCGGGGCCCGCAGCAGACCATCGAGTCGGTCAAGGAAACGCGCTCGGCACTCACGCCGGGCCATGACAAGTCCTCGGCGCCGGCGCTCAATTCCGCGCAGGGTGGGACACCCGCCGACCCCTCGGGTTGGTAGATGGCCCCACCAGATCCGTCGGTCACACGCATCGACGGTCCGTGGCGCCATCTGGACGTGCACGCCAACGGCATTCGGTTCCACGTCGTCGAGGCGACACCAGACGGCCAGGCCGCACCTTCGACCGCGCAGCCGCTGGTGATCATGCTGCACGGGTTCGGCTCGTTCTGGTGGTCGTGGCGTCACCAGTTGCGCGGCTTGACCGGAGCCCGCGTGGTCGCGGTGGACTTGCGGGGCTACGGCGGCAGCGACAAACCACCCCGCGGGTATGACGGCTGGACATTAGCCGGAGACACCGCCGGGCTGATCCGGGCGCTGGGGCACACGTCGGCGACACTGGTCGGTCACGCCGACGGCGGGCTGGTGTGCTGGGCGACCTCGGTGCTGCACGCACGTCAGGTGCGCGCGATCGCGGTGATCAGCTCGCCGCACCCGGCCGCGCTGCGCCGCTCGGCGCTGACCCGTCGTGATCAGGGCCGGGCGCTACTGCCCTCACTGCTGCGCTATCAGGTGCCGATCTGGCCGGAGCGCGCGCTGACCCGGCATAACGGTAGCGAGATCGAGCATCTGATACGCAGCCGAGCCGGAGCTAAATGGCTTGCCTCCGATGACTTTTCCGAGTCGATCGGTCACGTGCGACAGGCGATTCAGATCAGATCGGCCGCGCATTGTGCGTTGGAATATCAACGTTGGGCGGTGCGCAGTCAGCTCCGCGACGAAGGCCGGCGCTTCATGAGATCGATGAGCCGGCCGTTCGGAATTCCGATGCTACACATTCACGGCGATGCCGATCCTTACGTGCTGGACGATCCGGTCGAGCGGACACAGCGCTACGCGCCGCATGGTCGCTACGTATCAATCTCCGGCGCAGGACATTTCAGTCACGAGGAAAAGCCTGACGAGGTGAACGGTCACCTGTCGCGGTTCCTCGATCGGGTGTACCGATCACCCCTCAACTGACACACTGGCCGGTGGGCACCGGCGCGGTGTCACCGATGTGCGCCAGCTGAGTGGCCACCTCTTTGGCGGTCAGCACAAAACCGGTGTCGTTGTCGTCGACCGCTGCGCCGAAGACTACGCCGATCACCTGTCCGTCGAGATCGATCAGTGGTCCACCCGAATTGCCTTGTTCCACATTGGCTCTGACCGTGTAGACCTCGCGATTGATCGTCGCCTTGCGGTAGATATCGGGTACGTTGAGTTCGATGAGCTCCCGGATCCTGGCCGGCGTCGCCATGAATCCACCGCCACCCGGGTAACCC
>NZ_JBAPMI010000156.1:0-4428 GCF_049278535.1 Mycobacterium sp.
CAGCATGGGCGCGGGCACCGACTCGAGGGCGGGGAGCACAAGGGGCGGGTGCGCCAATGCACCCAGCCCGGCCAACCCGGCGCCGCCGGCGGCCAGCGGCGCGAGCGCCGGAGCGGCGAACGCAAAGATCGCCGGGTTCTGGCTGAGGAATATCGCGACTTCCTCGATGTGGATCGGGAAGTCGAACAGTTCCCAGCTGATCAGCCACTGAAAGGCCTGCACCGGGTTGGTCACCAGCAGGTGCCCGAAATACTGGAAATCCTCGGTGAGTTCGAGTGCTCGGGCAACCCAAAACGATGCTTGGGCCGGATTGACGTACGTGTCGTAGGTTGCGCCGTTGAGCGTGCCCGCGGCGGGTTGCCAGTTGTACCCGAAGTTCTGCAGCCACTGCGCGATCAAATTGTCGAACGGCGTATTGATCATCGGGGTGTGCGCAGTTTGGCTGTTGCCGATGCCGAGTTGCTGCAGGAACTGCTGAAGCCACTGTGGGATGCCCAGTGGGTTGTCACCGTTGAGCCCGCTGTAGGGATCGCCGCTCTTAGCGGCCTGTGACGTGCTGTCGGATTTCACAATCGGAGGCGCGGTGTCGGTGGCCGGGGTCGCGGTCACCGCGGTGCCGGCGACGGCCTGGTAGGTGCTCATCGTGGTCGCAGCCTGGACCCACATCCGCACGTAGTCGGCTTCATTGACCGAAATCGGAATCGTATTGATCCCAAAGAAATTCGTGGCCAGCAGCACGCCGTGAACCATGTGATTGGTAGCCAGCTCGGGCAGGGTGGGCATGGCAGCCAACGCGGACGTATATGCGGCGGCCGCGGTCTCGTGCTGGGTTGCCGCTGCGGCGCTGTCGGCGCTGGCCTGGGTCAGCCACGCCAGATACGGCACATGTGCGGACACATAAGACTCCGCGCTCGGCCCCTGCCAGGCGCCGACCTGCACTTCGGCCAGCACTGTGCTGAGTTCCTCAGCCACCGAGGTGTATTCGGCGCTCAGCGCGTTCCACGCACCGGCCGCCTCGAGTAGCGAGGCGGGCCCGGGGCCGCTGCTCAATAGCGCTGAGTGCACCTCGGGCGGCGCGGCCATGAAGACAGGCGCCGTCACGGTCAGCCCCAGACGCCGTGATACGACGCCGCCGCGGTGGCATCGCGCGCGGCATAACTCGCCCCCGACTCGGCGACCCCGACACCGGAGCGACCGAGCTCTTCGGCCCCCCGCGCGGCTACCGCGGCATGCTGGCCGCCGCGAAGGCTGAAGCCCGCGGCCGTCTGCAGTGACACCGGATCGGCAGCCGGCGGTATCACGGCGGTGATCGAGGGCGCCGAACCGGCCTGTGCGCTCGCCAACCGCGCTGTCAATGCTTCAATGCGCGCGCTCGCCGCTACAAGACCTTCTGGAACGACGCGCAGCGTCATACAGCCCTCCGGATATCGAGATGAACATGATTTTCATTAGCATTTTTACCACACCGCAGAGGGGTTGGAAACTCGACAAGCCGACGAAAAAGTGGGCGTGTGCGCCTATACCGGCGACGCGAGCGCGCGATAGCCGGGCTCGGCGAACTGCTGGGCGGCTTCCCGCATCGCGCCGGTCACCGGGCGATTCTCGGGGAGATCACCGGAGAAGGGCCGGGGTTCTGAGTCCTTGGCGTAGTAGCGAGACTGCTCAGTCATGTATTCGATTGCCGCAGAGTCAATCTCGAGCAAGAAATGCGCTGCCACCCGCTGCCACACCGCGGCGGGCAGATCGGCATGGTCGACGGTGAGCCGCCGTGCAGGTCCGGCTGCGGCCGAAAACAGCATCGCGCCGAGCGCGCGGGCGGTGAACTCCGGTCGCGTCATGGTCGGCAGCGCCGCCGGATCAATGCCGAAATGCAGCGCCGTCTGCGCGGGCACGGCGTGATGTCCGAGCCAGCCCGGCGGGTTGGCCAGCAGCGACGCCACCACCTGCGCCGGGTCGCGCTGCACCCACACCCATGGCGTGTCGGGAAAGGCAGCGGCGAGGATTTCTTGGCGGCGAATGTTCCAGCTGGTGCACTTGAGCACCAGATGCTGTTCGTCGCCGTGTCGACGGCGGCCCAGCGCCCGCACCAAAGCCCTGACCAATCGAACCAGGGTGGGCCCGTCGACCCGGCTGGGTTCGAGTCCGAGCAGTGCGTTCAGCGGCGAAGGCTCGGCAACAACGACGACTCCGGGAAGCGTGCTCAGCAGTCGGGATACCAGCGTCGACCCGCACCGCGACAGGTGGAACACCATGCCCGACGGGTCGAGCGACGGTTGGTCATCGAGAGCGATAAGCGCGTCGAGTCCGGACCTGACCAGCGGCTGAGCCCCCGGACCGGTGGACCAGCGGGCGACGGTCTGATCGAAGAACGGTTCGACGAATCGCTCGGCCGACAGGTCAGCCCAGTCGACCGTCGGGGCGGGCCCGGCAAAGTTGAATCTGACCGGTGTCCAGCGGGCGAGGTCGGCGACATCCATCAGTTGTCCGCCAGCCGGACCAGGAACCCGTTCACGATCAGCGTTCGGGCCAGTTCGGTCTGCTGCGGCTCGGACAGTCCCGGTAGGTCACAAACCCGAAAAGGCTCAGTACTTTTCGCGAGAAATTGAAGAGCGTCTTCGTGGTCGCGGCCGGCGCTGACAACCAATTGTGCGAAATGCAGCACAACGCCGTCGGATGTCTCTGTCACCCGCGAATAGAGCGGTTGGTACTTCGCCACCCTGGTACGACCATCGATCCCGATGGCGTTCGCGATCGCCTGCCCGACCGGCGGGCTCTGGCCACGCTTGACGAGGTCGTCGGCAAGCGACCCGACACCAGCTGCGATGACGCTCGGCTGCTCGAGAGCTCTGACGAGGTCGCGGACCAAGACGTCCAGCGAGGATTGGACATCCGGATCGTCGAGATACCGCGGCGGCAACTGCGTGTGTGCGCGGTTATCGCTGTGGCTCAGTGAATTAAGCGCCCGAGTGACGAGCATGAGCAGCGTCGGTGCGGTGACACCGAGGGTCAGGTGAACGGACACCTCTGAGGTCGCCTCGGCCGCGTGTACGCGCCCGCGCGGCACGTAGAGCACGTCGCCGGCTTCGAGGCGCACGTCGGTGGGTGACGGGAGCGCGTCCGCGGCAACCGGTTCGTGGCGAATCATGTCGCAAGGTGCGACGTCAGCCCCGTCGTACAGATGCCAGATCTTGGCTCCGCAAATCTGCAGGATCAGCACGTCGTGCTCGTCGTAGTGCGGGACGAAGCCTTGCGACTCCGGTGGCGTGAAATAGGCGTTGAGCTGGGTCGAGAAGTTCAGCTCGACCTCGATGGCGTGCAACAGCGAGGCCAGAGCGCGGACGTAGCGATGAACACTTTCCAGAACGATCGTGTAGCCGTCGGCGAAGTCTCTGCCGATGGCTTCGACGTCGAAACCGTCGGCACTCCGGTAGGTGTATGCCTCCTTTTTGTCGTTCTGCCGGACCAGGCGCACCAACGACAGATCCGGCCGAAAGAAAGCCAACAGCTCGTCAACTGAGGCTGACTCGCCGAGCAGCCTGCCGAAATATTCAGGGCCGCTTCGGCTCACGTGGTAGTGAGTCCGCCCCCATATCTGGGCGAGGAAGGTGTCGACGGTCAGCGGCGCCAGCAACCAGGCCAGTGATAATTCGGGCTCGAGGTCCGGTGAGCGCTGCGGCATTCAGTCATATTCCCTATCCGCTCCCCTGTCGGGCAACCGGACCAGGAATCCGCTCACGATCAGCGTGCGGGCCAGGTCCGTCTGCTGTTGCGGAAGCAGTCCCGCTGGATGTGGTGATGCTTTTTAGCCCATACCTCGTCGAGAAACGTCTGGACCGAGAGTGGCCCAGCAACCAGGCCAGCGACAACTCGGCGTTAACGCCGCCCGCGCTCATCCGTGTTCCAGGTACCCGGCACCATCGGCACTACCGGCCCATTGCCGAACTCGTCCTCGGCGAGCGTAGCCAAACCCATTGCAGCGCCAGCTTTCTGGTGCGACGTGCCGGCAAACCCCATCGCGCCGGAACCGTGATGCGAAGTCGCCGTCGATCCGCCATCCGGGCTGTGCCAGTCAGGATCGACATTGATATTCATTTCCATGAACTCGTGAGAGTACCCGCGCAGCCCCGTTCGCCGGCGTCGGCGGGACCGCTTCGGTTCGCGCGCGGCTGTCACGGCCGCGGCCGCCGCGGCGAACGGCTCGGCCGCTTTTTTCCTGTCGCCTGCGCCGGCGGTGTTTGTCATCCCAGAATCTGGGCCGATGCCGGGCGGGCCTACCGCGTACGGCGGGACGAAGCCGGACCCGGCCGCGGGAAACGCCGGCGCTGTCGACGCCGACGTAGCGGCGGTGCCGGCGGTAGAAATTGGCGTCGACGCCGGCGCCGGCGTCGACGCCAATTTCTACCGCCGGCACCGCCGCTACGTCGGCGT